>CAUTVM010000027.1:0-19513 GCA_963541855.1 uncultured Erysipelotrichaceae bacterium | reverse complement strand
TTGATACGTCATTGTACCTTTTAAGGTGCTATCAACTATTTCTTTGAAAAGAGCGAAACATATGTAAATATGTGAAAATAATACCATTGACATAAAAGTCATATTCTGTATGACGGCAAAGAAGTGAAAACAGGAAAAAACAAACGCAAGATGCTGCGCGATCATATCGGTTTCATCTTTCAGGATTTCGGACTGATCGAAAATGAGACGGTGTACGACAATATGCTGATCGTAAAACGAATTGCCAAAATGAAAAACCGGCGAAAGAAGATTCAGGAGCAGCTTGCCAAACTGCAATTACCGGAAGAAACGATTGATCGAAAGGTCTATACCCTTTCAGGCGGCGAACAGCAACGAGTCGCTATAGCTAAAATCATGCTCAAAAATCCCGGTATTATTTTAGCCGATGAACCGACGGCTTCAATTGATCAGGATAATAAACAGATCATTTTGAATATGCTTCGCCAACTGCAACAAAATAACAAGACAGTCATCGTCGTTTCGCATGACAAAGAAGTTGTTGAATGGGCGGATTTCAGAATTCAATTACCGGATCCCTATAAGGAGGCTAAGAGAATATGAAAACAATGATGATTATGATGCTCTGTCTGTTTCTTTCTGCATGTGGACTAAAACCTACAGCAAAACCATCCGAAAACCAGAAGAAGGAAATACAAAGCGTTCATGTAGAAGGAGAGGTTCCCTATTATCTAAACAGCGACGGAACACATCGTTGGACATATCCGCCGGCGGAAAGCCTGACCGCCGAACAAAAAAGGTTCTATGTAGAGGGCAATCCATGCATTACACCAACCTATATTCTTGCACGATTTGCGATGAATGGCGGCAACTTTATTCTTGTGTCCATCGGTTCAAACTGCCTGCGCACAGATGAAATCGTCGACGGCATATCGGCTATAGAAGTATCCGAAGATTCAAAAATAAAAATTATCGGACTGGATCAGTACCATGTTCCCGATATTTTGCAGATTGATTATGAATTTCCTGATGGCTTTGTTCCGACAGACTATTTGGATTATCTGGATTACGCAACAAAAATTCAAAAATATACAGGTTAAAAATCCCATCCGGTGCGCATCTTTGTCGGATCGTCAATCAGCTGTTCATCTCCTTTCAGCGCCATGACGGGCACGATATCTTCATAGATTACGCCATCTTCAATTTTTTCATCCTGCACTTTTTGAATTTCAATGATATGTCCATTAAACGCCGGATAATGATCCAGATTGCCATCACTGATATAGCCGTTTACGCCGGAAAAAAATCCCGCTGCGATATCTGTATCCAGAACAAATTCAATCACACTGGAATTTTCACTGGCACAGCAGCCATTTTGCGTCGCGCTTGCCGCCTTGGAGTCAACCTTGACAATCGGTAAGATGATACCCGTATCCAGAACAAAATAATATTCACTGCCGATATCCCCGAAACCATATCCGAGCGCCGCACCGATAAAGCCGTCCTTGTTATAAAGCAGGCCGGATGTCTGATCAACCGTCATTTCATTGTGAATATATTGGTATTGCGCGGAACCGATGGAAGTGATCAGGCGATAATCTTCATATGTTTTCACTGCCGAAGTACTGCAGGCGCCAATTGAAACAGACTTAAAAACCCGCTGATAATTCTTAAAAGAATCCGGATTTAATCCGCCTTCTTCCCCATTTGTATCCGCATTTGTAAATCCTGAACAGGCTAGGAAAAATACACTGGCCAAGCCAAGATGTATCAGTTTCTTTTTACACATAGGCAACGACTCGCATGATTCATTCTACCAGCATAAGAAAAACAAGGCAAACCGCATAACCTATTGTACCGTATGCCAAGGGCAATCCGGCTGTTGCCGAAAGACATCAAAAGCTTCTTTGACAGCCGCCGGCGCTTCCTCCCTGATGCCTGACGGTTCTCCTTCGCGAACAAAGACGCCGTAATTTCGTAAAAACCACCGCTTTTGTTGAAGCAAAGATAAAGTATCCCAGTTATCCGGGAGAGAAAGCGGTTCTTTTAAGGATTCAACATGCACTTCCATAGATATTTTATTTCCCAAGATGCCGCATCCTCGACATCTTACTTATCCGCATTTTCCGGCAAATAGAAAATCTGCTCATCATTTTTGGAAAGCAGATAATTTCCGCGCGCATAACTTGCCACATAATCCGGATCTTGCAGTTTTTCTTTTTCAGAAGTCAGATAGGAATTTTCATCCTGCACTTTCTGCAATTGCTTTTCCACTTCCGCGAGCTGCTTTTTCAAGGTATATGTCGTATACACTTCTTTGCATGCCTGCCACGATAAGAAACAGGCCGCAATAATACCGACGATACAAAGAAATTTTGAAAAAGGCGTCATCCGTTTTCTTTTTCTTTTGCCTTTATGTTTTTGCTGTTCCGCCATTGCCGCCTCCTTTCTTCGTATTTATGTTTATAGCATGTTTCATGTATGACTGCAATCATCCAAGGTTTCCTCTTTGATGATCTCATACATGTCCTGCGCCTGCTGTTTATGCCGCTTTTCAATTAACGATAAAACACGCACGGTCAGCTTACGCAAGCCGAAAGTTACCGCGACAAGATCGCCCACCTGTACTTCATGTGCCGGTTTGACAATGCGTCCGTTAATTTCTACGCGATCATTTTTGGCCAGTTCCCGCGAAATGGAACGCCGCTTCATAATCCGGGAAACTTTTAAATATTTATCAATGCGCATGTGTTCGAAGTGCTCCTTTCGCCTGTTCCAAAATGGCAATGACTAATGTCAGCCTATCATCCTGCTGCGGTATATCAATGCGAATTCGATTGTCCGTATAGCGCAAGCACAGATCTTTTGATATGGCATTCATAAGGGCAAATAATTTTACCCCGTCCACCTGTGACGAAAATAAAGAACTGAATGTAAGACGGCCAACGCCTTGTATTTCTTTATAGCTGTCAACCGCCGGATCGCTTACAAGGATATCCAGCTTTTTCTTCAAGAAGAGCGAGTGTACTTCTTTCGGCAAGTGCCCATATTGGTCTTTGACTTCATCTTCATAGGCTTTTAACTGATCCAAGTCATGAATGTCGTCGATGCGCTGATACATGGAAATCTTATCAAAATCATCTGGTGCAAATTGCTTTGGAATGTAGCTGTCCGTCTGCATCTGCACATGTGCCAGCGGCTTGCTTTCCGGTTTGCGGATACCTTTTTTCCGCTGAATCGCTTCTTCCAGCATTTCCATATACATGTCAATGCCCACAGTATCAATGAAACCGGATTGATTCGCCCCTAACAGATCCCCAGCTCCGCGAATGGTCAGATCACGCATGGCAATCCGATAGCCGCTGCCCAGTCGGGCAAATTCTTTCACGGCCGCCAAACGCTTTTGTGCCGTTTCACTTAACTGGCGCCGAGCAGGCGTTAAAAGATAGGCGTAAGCGGTGCGGTCACTTCGTCCCACTCTTCCCTTGATCTGATAAATCTGTGCCAAACCGAAATCCTGCGCATTGTCGATCAGAATGGTATTGGCATTGGGAATATCAATACCATTTTCAATAATGGTTGTACATACCAGAACATTGATTTCATGTCCAATAAATCGCAGCATGACCTCTTCAATCGCATCCCGATCCATTTTCCCATGCGCAATCCCGATTTTAGCATCCGGTATGGACACTTGCAGTGTGCGCGCCATGTTGGCAATCGTTTCAATATTGTTATAAAGATAAAAGACTTGTCCGTCTCGCGCCAGTTCTTTTTCAATGGCGTCAATGATCAGTCCCTGATTTTTTTCAACGACATATGTCCGCACATTATAGCGATTGTCCGGCGGCGTTTCTAATTGGGACATGGAACGAATTCCGACCAGAGACATTTGTAAAGTACGCGGAATCGGGGTGGCGCTTAAGGTCAGCACATCCACACCGGCTTTCATTTCTTTAATGCGTTCTTTCTGCAAAACGCCGAAGCGTTGTTCTTCATCAACAATCAAAAGACCGGCGTCATGAAAAATAATATCTTTCGATAACAAACGATGCGTTCCGATCAGAATATCAACTTTGCCTGCCTGCAGATCGGCAAGAATTTTCCGAACCGTTTCTGCGGGAACAAACCGATCCAGGACACAGATGGTGAAGGGATATCCTTCAAAGCGCTGTAAAAAAGTATGAAAATGCTGCTCCGCCAGTATGGTGGTCGGACAAAGCATGGTCACCTGTTTATTTTCACTGACCGCCTTAAAGGCTGCGCGAACGGCAATTTCCGTTTTACCGAAACCGACATCTCCGCAGATCAAGCGATCCATCGGTTTGTCAGACTCCATATCGCGCTTGACATCCAGAACCGCTTTTTCCTGATCGGGCGTCAGTTCATAAGGGAAGGCTTGCTCAAATTGAGCCTGTAAAGGGGAATCGGGCGCAAAGGCATGACCGATATGCTGCGTGCGTGCGGCATAAAGATCAACCAGCCGATCGGCAATCTGATTGACATTTTCTTCCAGTCGTTTTCTGGTTTTTTCCCAATCGCCGCTTCCCAGTTTACTTAAGCGCGGTACGACGCCTTCTCGAGAAACAAATTTTCTGACCAGCCGAAACTGTTCCAGGGGAACAAGCAGTTCAGCATTTCCTCGATAGATAACGCGCAGAAAATCGCGCTTGGAATCCTGTACTTCATGCGTTTCAATACCTACATATTGACCGACGCCATGTTGGGCGTGAACAATATAATCACCCGGATTGAGATCTTCAAAGCTGTGCAGAATCTGGGCACTGTGAAATTTCCGCTCATAACGTCCGGCCGGTCGTTGAATATCGAATAATTCTTTGGCCGTGATGATGGACAGGTTCATCATGGGAATATGGATGCCCTCCGCAAGCGGATAAAGCAGCAGATGAAAGCCAACAGCTAAGGTATTTTCGTCTCCCCGGGGGAAATGAAGGGGAATATTTTCCGCCTGACATTCATCAATGAGGCGGGCCGCTTCAGTTTGCGATAAGGCGAAAAGAATGATTCTGCCGCTTTGCTGCAAGATGCGCAATTTGATATGGAACGGTTCTTTCGGCAGATGAACCTGCTCCAAATCAGATATGTTTTCGGCAAGCGGATCCGCTTCCATATGCGGGCAGGATAGAGCAAGGCGGTTATATTCATGAAAGATGGCATAGCGGGGCGGAAGTTTGTGTTCTTGAACCATTTCCTGAATGTAAGATACAGCGTCAGCATGCAGGCGCTTAACAGCGTCTTGGATGGCATTGACATTACTGTAAATAACAAGAGGCTTTTGCATATAATCCCAAAGTCCGCTTGTTGCGGCCAGCAAAGCTGTATATGGGTACAGGCGCTGCTCGCGGATGCCTTCTTTTAACAATGTAAGATCATCTTTGACGGCAGTGTCCAGAAGGACATCCTTCTGTTCAAGCAAAATCTGGTTTGCTTTTTGTGTAATCTCTTCAACTTCTTCTTGCGAAAACAGTACTTCCAAAGCGGGAATGATCGTGACAGAAGATAGTGGTGCGATTGTTTTCTGCGTATCGGGATCAAAGGTACGTATGCTGTCGACTTCATCATCAAAAAATTCAATGCGGACAGGAGAGTCGCAATTGATGGAATATACATCGACAATACCGCCGCGCCAAGCGAAGCATAAGGGCTGATCAACATGCGAAACCTGAAAATAACCGCCGGCACGTAACCGCTGTTTGATTTTTTCCATCGAAACATGATCACCGACTTTAATATGCATGCATGCTTCACGAAAGGTTTCAGGATCGGGAAGATGACGCAAAATACCGCTTGGCGATGTGATGACGACCTGATGCGGATTTTCCAATAGGGAATATAATGTTTCCACCTTCTCGGCGGCCAATTGCGGCGAGGAAGCGATGGCTTCAACGCGCAACGATTCATCAACAGGGAAAAGGGCACACTGCTTTTCGCTCAACATGCTTGCCAGCCGTTCATAAAGACGCTGGGCATGATAAAGGTTTTGTTTAATGACCAATAGCGGACGAGGGTGCTCCAGGTAACTTTCCGCAAGCACCATCGCTTCTTCCATCAAGGATGCCAACGGTAAAGTGCCGTGCGCATGATTGAGCATGCTGACGGCCGGATTATCCTGCAACGGAGTGCGCAGAAGTGGGGGAAAAGAGGGCCGCGTCATCGTGTTTCTTCCTGTTTGAGCGGCTTGCGGTTATAGCGGTTCATAACGATCTCTATGGAATCGTGTATCCAATCACCGGCTGCTTTAGCCGCAAAAGAAATGGCCGTATCATATTCTTTCTGCAATGCTTTGGGGACGCCGGATAATACCCAATCCGGCACCAGCTCGTGATGGCCGGCATGACTATGTCCGACGCCGATGCGTATGCGCGCTATCGCCTCTGTATGCAAGGCGCTTAGAATGGACTGCATGCCTTTTTGGCCGCCGGAACTTCCGCTTTTGCGGATGCGTACAGCGCCGACGGGGAGATCCATATCGTCATGTATAATTAAAAGAGATTCCGGATGCAGATGGAAAAAGCCGCATGCTTCGGCAACTGCCGATCCGCTGGCATTCATATAGGTCTGCGGTTTCATCAGGATAACATTTTCGCCATTTACATTGATTTTAGCAATCAGTGCATTCCATTTTTCCGTGCGTATTTCTGTATGCAGGTTTTCCGCCAGCCGGTCGATGGCGATAAAGCCGCTGTTATGTCGTGTTTTTTCATATTCTTTTCCGGGATTACCTAAGCCGACGATGAGTTTCATTGTATTTCCCCTTTTTGAGATATGGATGGAATGACATCGTCCACGCGCCATTCCATCAGCCAGCGTGATCCCAGTCGGCTTTGGCGGAAATTTTGGAGCAGCGGCGTATAGGAGCGGATTGTATCCCCATCATGATGGTCTTTGGCAATGCGCACAAGTGCGGCGGCGGCCATACATTTGTATAGGGCGATGAGCTGTTTGCTGTAGGAATAGCTGCCATATTCTCCGTTCAGGATAGATTCATCAAATGCTTTGCCGCCATCTTCTTGATTCGTATAGTACAAGTAGTTTGCCTGATGCATGGCGAAAGAAAGCAGGTTTTGTTTCTTGTTCTGCAAGGGCAGCATCTTCTTTTCCAGAAGGATATTTAAATCCATGCGGTCGTTATACCACAAGCGATTGGGAATCGCGAGATAAAGATAGAAAAAGCTGTCTTCGTTTTCGTTATTTTTATTCAGGAGAGCAGATGGGTCAAATGATTCAAGATGGGAAAGAAATGTCTGATCCTTATTATAATAGGCATCGGCAAACAGGCGCAGGACTTCGACTTTAGCAATGAATTCAGCGGATTTCTCCGAATGGATATATGTGTCGGCAGCTTGATAAAAATCTTCTTCCGTATCCAGCAAGGCCAATATATTCAGCATCGCCTTGTTTTTGCGGGAGCGTATAAAGAGTTTTCCTGTACGGATAGTCATCAGTACAAGCAATGTCGCCATGGCGGCATAGAGCAGTATCGTTTTCATGAAGTTACCTCATCGTGGTTTTATTTTAGCTTAAGTGCAGGTTCTTGGGCACTTTTCAGACGGAAAAAAAGAAAGGTTCAGTTGAAAGGTGATAGGATAGAACCGGGTGATCAATTGAAAATGGAACGGGTGTACAGAAAGATGACAATCCATGAATTTGGTAAAGAAAATGAAGAGTTGCTTGTTTTATTTCATCCTCTTGGCGTACATTTCGATATTTTCAACAAAGTAGTGCCGATATTACAAAAGTACTATCATCTCATTATTCCGGCAATACCCGGGTTTGATCCGGATGAGCCAAAAAAGGATTTTACAAGTGTGGAACAGATTGCCGATGAAATAGCCGCATGGATTATAGATCATCATCGTGGCTGTGTGAAATGTCTTTATGGCTGTTCGATGGGCGGAGCGATTACAGCACGATTGCTGGCGGCGGGAAAAATAAATGCGGAATGTGCGGTAATTGATGGCGGAATCACGCCATATCCATTCTGGAAGCCGTTGACTTATCTTGTGGGCGTGCGGGATTTTATCATGATGGAAATAGGTAAGCATATGAGTGTCAAAATGTTGCGAAGTATATTTGATCCTGAAAAATATACAGAGGATGATCTTCAATATGTTAAAGTGTGCATGCGCGGCATGCGTATGAAAACAATCTGGCGTTCGTTCTACTCCTGCAATAATTATGTCATGCCGAAATCTGTTTCTGCCGGTAACTGTCGGATTGCATATTGGTATGGTGCGGATGAAAAAAGAGCGCGGCGAAGGGATATTGCGTATATTTGCAAAGTATTTCCCGATGTGCAGGTCATGGAGAATGCGGGAATGGGGCATGCGGGAATGGGGCATGCGGAGTTTTTTACTTTACATCCACAGGCGTTTTGTCGGAAACTGATGGCATGGATTTGCTTGTCAGCGGGATAAAAGCGGAAGGTAATCAACATAAGCGGATTATTTTATTTCCTGCCTTAATGTGTTCTTCCTCAGTAAAACGGCGGAGATCTTTCCATGGCGTTCAAGTGGCATCGGTACGGGTCGTGGAATACATGAGCAAAACAGGATGAGCAAATATAAAAATAAATTGAAAGCGAAAGGAAACGAATGGATATGAATTGTAAAAAGTCAGAAACGTCACCGTTATGGTATTACATATCGGAGAAGAAAGAAGACGCGGTTTTATTTATTCATTCTGCTTTTGCAGACCATACACAATATGATAGTCAAATCAATGCATTTTCTAATTATTTTACGGTGATTACTCTTGACTTGATCGGTCATGGAAAATCTACTAACGTTAAAAAGGGCGATAGTATTGATAAAACGGCGGAATGGATTAAAGCGATTTTGGATCAAGAGAAAATCAAGAAAATACATCTTGTTGGTATTTCAATAGGCGCCGTATTGGCTGCAGACTTTGCAAATCGTTATCCGGAAATGGTGAAATCATTGGCTTGTTTTGGTGGATATGATATTAATAATTTTGATGTAAAAGCACAAAATAAAAATCAAATGACGCAGCTCATGATGATGTTAAAAGCAATATTTTCAATCAAATGGTTTGCAAAGAGTAATAAACTGATTTCTGCATATACACCTGAAGCACAGGAAGCGTTTTATCAAATGAATATTCGGTTTCCTAAAAAATCATTTATGTATCTGTCGGGATTAAATAAATTAATAAACAAATATGCTTCGGTTGAAAGAAATTATCCTCTTTTGATTGGCTGTGGCGAAAAAGATATTCCGATGGAGTTAAAGCTGATTGAAATGTGGCATGAGCGAGAGCCGAAAAGTGAGGTTGTTGTATTCAAAGGCGCCGGTCATCTTGTGAATATGGATACGCCGACAGAGTTTAATAAAGTGGTTATGGACTTTATTCATCGAGCAGATGAGAGGCAGACGGCATTTGCAGACAAGGGAGTGATGCAGCAGCACGACGATCACTTGGCTTAAAACGGAAGCCTGCTCTGAATGAGTCAGGTTGATAAAATATGGTTGAAATGTGATATAACATCAGGCTTATTAGGAGATGAAGTTGTGTCGGTAATTAAAATTGAAAATCTAACCTTTTCCTATTATGGATATGCGAAACCGATATTTGAAAATAGATCATTTTCTTTTGACACCAACTGGAAAACAGGGTTAATAGGCAGAAATGGAATCGGAAAGTCAACGCTGTTTAAGTTACTTCTAAATCAAGAAAATTATCAAGGAAAAATCAGTAAAAATACAGACTTTATTAAATTCCCGCCGAATACAATGGATACTTCAAAATCAGGTATGGAATTATTTCAAGAATGGAGATCAGGTGAGGAAGAGTGGAAATTATTTAGAGAACTGCATTTGCTAAATGTAGATGAAAACCTTATTTACAGAATGTTTGAAACGCTATCAAAAGGAGAGCAGACCAAAGTTCTTTTGGCAATTTTATTTACAAAGGAAGATGGATTTTTACTGATTGATGAACCGACAAATCATTTAGATATGGAGGGACGAAAAATTGTAAGTGAATATCTGAAAAACAAAAAGGGTTTTTTGCTTATATCTCATGATCGTGATTTTTTAGATGGTTGTATCGATCATATTATTTCCATGAACAGGAATTCGATTGATGTTCAATCGGGAAATTTTACATCGTGGTATGAAAATAAAATGATGAAAGATCGGTTTGAAATCAGTCAAAATGAAAGATTAAGAAAAGATATTAAACGATTAAAAGAAGCCGCAAGACAAAGTAAAATCTGGTCGGATAAAATTGAAAACACAAAAAATGGTGTAAAAGTATCCGGTGTAAAACCTGACAAGGGTCACATCGGACATCAGGCCGCCAAGATGATGAAGAAAGCAAAGAATTTGGAGAATAGAAAAAATAAAGCAATAGAAGAAAAACAGAGCTTATTAAAAGATGTTGAAGCAAAAGAAAGTTTATTGCTTCATTCATTACATCATCACAAAAACAGTTTAATATCCGTCAGCAATTGTTCATTATACTATGGCGAAAAACAGATATTAAAAGACATAAGCTTTGAAATAAAACAAGGCGATATAGCAGCGCTATATGGTCGTAATGGCAGCGGAAAATCAACTCTGATTAAAATCTTGCTGGGGTTAAATCACGAGTACACAGGGGAAATAAAATCAGCAGAGAATTTGAAAATATCGTATATACCTCAAGATATGTCTCATTTGACAGGAAGCTTAAATCAATATATTCATAGGCAAGATATTGATGAAACATTATGCAAGACAATTCTTAGAAAATTAGATTTTGCAAGAGAATTATTTGATGTAGATATGCAAAGCTACAGCGACGGGCAAAAAAAGAAAGTCTTAATTTCCGCGAGCTTGTCAAAACCTGCCCATTTATTTATTTGGGATGAGCCGCTTAACTATATAGATGTCATTTCAAGAATACAGATTGAAGAAATTATAAAAAAGGCAGGGCCAACCTTGTTGCTGGTAGAACACGATAGAAAATTTGTTGAAGATATAGCAAATAAAATAATACGGTTATAGATAAAGTAAGCAATTAATAATGCGATAAGAATTAGCATCGAAAGAATAAATCAAATAGGTTTTCTTTGCTCAAAATGAGGTAAAGCAAGCGTCAATAAACTAAAAAAGGATGGGCTCCGGCGTGCCGCTCAAGTGAAAAGTTAAATTCCCCCGATGAAAAATTGTAGAGTCAAAAAACGATAAATTTGAGGTTGGAAATATGATAGTGAAAGGCAGACTTATGAGAAAGAAAGTATTTAGTTTACTTCTAATGTTTTTCTTATTAAGCGTGGTTTTAGGATGCTCTAATAAGCATAACGAAACCAATACAGGTAAATTGGAAAAACCGACCGCTGTTGAAACCGCACAGCCTAAAGAAGAACAAAATACTTCTGAGAGCACACTGACCTACACTAATTTGAATAGTGAATTATCGATGAATGAAGTGAAATCAAGTTTAACAGCATCAGGAATAAGGTCAGAATATACTGATAGAGTTATGGCATGGGTAACCGACTATAACACTTGTATGAAAAATTGTGATGAATTTTCTCTGATTGGTGATTTTACTACCGTAAGTGCAAACGCGATAGACTATGGTGATTATTCTAAAATATCAAGAGAATGGTTCAGGAAAAATCATAGAAATTATCATGATATATTGTGCAGAACAGCGGCATTTGAATTAAATCAGGAAAATATTGAAACTAAAAAATTGCTTAAAAAATCTGAATTTGATTGTTGGGATGAAGATAAATCATGGCTTTATACTGATGGAGACATTCTTTTTGGAAGAAAACCATCAGAGGAAGATTCAGGCTGTGTGCCCTTTCCACTGCTTAGCTGGAGTGATGAAGTAGTAGCAAAATACTTCACAGTTTTTAATCCTGTTTTTGTAAATAAGAAATGTAATGAAAATGAAATGCTACAGGCTATAAATAATAGGTGGGATGAATATGAAGTTTCATTTAAGGAAAATGGATATTCTCTTATTACATTTTGGACACAGGTAGAAGATGAAATTGCAGTTTCACATGCCGGAACTTTGGTAGAAACTGAATATGGTTTCCTTTTCTTTGAAAAGACAAATCCCGAAGAACCTTATGCGGCTACAAAATTTTTGACTACAGACGCTCTGAAAAGTTATTTATATGAAAAAATAAAATTGGAATGTTCAAAAGATGATTCAGAGGTTGGCAACTATATCATTTTGAAAAACAATAAGAGAATATAAAGCTTAGGAAGCATTTGGTGACAGAAACATCAAAAGAAATGATCTTAATAAGTGATAATATAGTAAAAAACAAAATTTATTATATAAGAAAGCAAAGGGCTATGCTGGATTTCGAGCTGGCGGACATCTATGGATATACAACGATACGGTTTAATGAGCAGATAAAAAAATAATTCAGCGAAGTTTGATGATGACTTTATGTTTCGGCTGACAAAATCAGAATTTGAAAACTTGATATCGAAAAAATCGACATTGAGTTGGGGTGGACGCAGAAAGTTGCCCTATGCGTTTACAGAGCAAGGCTCTAATACGACTGTTCATATGGTAGTGATAATTTTGAACGGTTGATATGGGCGATTCAATAACAGCAGAGGGTGGGACGATTAAGCCGTCCCACCCTCTGTTTTGTATGACGGGCATGCCGTCAACCTGTGGTGAAAGTCCACAAGGGGCGTAGTTGCCGACGAACCCCAAAGCGACTTCCAAGGTTTACATCGTGAGGTGTAGGCGAGAAGAAGGGATAGCAAAATCGTAGCCTGACGAACAGGAACCTGATATAAAGACGTTTGCGGCGGATAAGTGGGCAAGAAGTCACGAAGTCCAAAAGGCAACCGTAACCCGTATGCGTAGATTAGGCAGGTAGACGAGGAAAGATTGACGACTTATCCCGTGAGGTCTCATGGACTGCACAGCTGTAGCAACAACGAACCATGAGAAGTCAGCCGAAGCCGTAGTAGTGATGAAGTATCCGTAATGGATATGGAGCGAAGGGCTGAGCAACCTAAAGTCAAATGGAACTCTGATGGCGAGAATCCATGTCCGACGAGGAGCAGGTAGCGAAGACGTAACGAAGCAAACACTCCATAGGAGGTAGGACAGAGGACGCAAGAGCAGAGGACGGAAAGGAGACAATCTGTGTCGCAACTTTTAGAGGAAATTCTCAGCAGAGATAACATGAAACTGGCACTCAAGCGAGTAAAAGCAAATAAGGGAGTCGGTGGAGTGGATGGGATAGACATCAATGGAATTGATGCATATCTTATCGAAAACTGGGTAGAAATCCGCGACCGGATACGAAGACGGAAGTACAAGCCGCAGGCAGTAAGGCGTGTAGGAATACCTAAGCCACATGGCGGAGTACGAAACCTTGGTATCCCCACTGTCGTAGACAGGGTCATTGAACAAGCCATCGCCCAACGGCTAACTCCCATAATGGAACCTTACTTCAGTGAGTACAGTTATGGATTCAGACCGAACAGATGTGCACAACAAGCAATTGTGAAATTGCTTGAATACTTCAATGACGGATACACCTATGTAGTGGATATCGATCTCGAAAAGTTCTTCGACAATGTACACCATGACAAACTCATGTACCTTGTACACGGATACATTAATGATGGGGATACAGAATCATTGATTCAGAAATACCTCAACGCAGGTGTAACGGTACGGGGGCAGTATGAGGCAACGGAGAAAGGAACACCACAAGGAGGGAACCTATCTCCACTTCTATCAAACATCATGCTCAATGAACTGGACAAAGAATTGGAACAGAGAGGATTGCACTTTGTACGATATGCAGACGACTGTATGATCACAGTTGGAAGCAGTGCAGCAGCAAACCGAGTCATGCACTCTATTACAGGGTGGATTGAACGTAAGCTGCGGCTCAAAGTCAATGCGACAAAGAGCAAGGTCACGACACCATCTAAATTAAAATATCTCGGTTTTGGATTCTGGAAAGACAGAGAGGGATGGAAGGCAAGGCCTCACCGAGACTCCATAAAGCGATTCGAGGGGAAGTTGAAACAATTAACCAAGCGTAGTTGGTCAGTCAGTATGGATTACAGGATCAAGAAGCTAAACCAGGTGATACGCGGCTGGATTAACTACTTCAGAATTGGCGGTATGAAAACCGCTATGACAAGAATCGATGAGCACTTGAGGAACCGCATGAGGATAGTCATATGGAAACAGTGGAAGAAAGGGAGTAAGCGAATGTGGGGATTGCGTAAACTTGGGCCACCCGAGTGGATGGCAAGGCAGTCTGCAGATTTCGGAAATCACTACCAAGCGGTAGCCAAAACCACAGGGCTGCACCTCATCAGCAAAGAAATCCTCGCAAAGCGAGGACTCCTAAGCTGTTTAGATTACTATTTGGGTTGAACCGCCGTATGCCGAGCGGCACGTACGGTGGTGTGAGAGGAGAGATAAAATCTCCCCTACTCGATTCGTCCCATCGTTTTACCCCCCTTTCTGATATCAGCATATTATGCGGATTGCTGATATTTGGAAAAGGCGCATGAGCAGGAAAGCGGACAGGCTTTTGTGAATGGGAATGAGCAAAAAGCTGGGCGGTTTCGGGAGTGGCAGCAGGGATATGGGGGCAGTATCATTATCCAAATAAATTTACTCCTCTGGATCGTCCTCAATCTGAGCAGGTGCAGCGTCTTTCATTTTATCATAGAGTGTTTGCCTTGCATTTAATAATTCGCCAGTGCAATTGAACAGAAAGTCTTTTGCCACATTGTATCTGATCATCCGATTGGTATGCTTATTCAATCCTTCTGATGATGCCAACTTGTATTTTTTCAGCCAATCAAAGAGTATTTTTTCTTGGTCACTAATTTTATCTGACAAGTCCATATCATTATCAAAAACAGAATAGAGCTGGACAAAGGCTTCCAAGTTTTTCTTGTGTGTCGCCTCAATTTCTATTTCCTCTCGCTGCATAAAGAAAACAACAGAAAACAGGGTATATAACTGAGCTTTTCGTCTTAGAAATTTTTTAACACTATCGGTAGTAAAGAAGGCTGGTATGGTTTCTATTGCTTTACAAACTGCTGTTTTATCTTTATCGGCGTCTTTATATTCTATTTGTAATTCCTCGTAGGCTTGATTCAATGCACTTTGATCTGTTTGATCAATAATTCCCTTTCGATATAATAAAATGAGCGTAGCGCAAAACTCTACATCTTTCATGCGCTTTATATCTGTATTAGTAAATAGCCGGTATTTATCCCATAGTTGAGCTTCAGATAATTCTCGTGCCAATGCAGCAAACTCTCCAGACATACTATTACGCTTTTCTTGGTCATTTAGATTGTAATCAGTCAGATTAAGTCTGTTAAACATGGTGATTATATCGTCCCTTGTGGCCTTTGGGTCAATGTCAATAATCATTAACTGATAATTCCAGAACGCTTTTTTTGCATTTGCATCTAAATCTTTGAAGAATTTATTTGCATAAAGTTCTTTTGTTGATTCATCAAGCAGGTATTGAGGCTTTAGCTTGAATTTATTATTGACAAAAGAATATATTGCTTTGATTCGTTGCTGCCCATCTACAATATGTGTAATGGATGCACCCGTCTCTGGATCAGTTTCTGCTTTCCAGAAAAAAAGTTCTGGGATAATCAGGTTTAATAGAATAGTCTCAATTAAGCGAATCTTATCCTTTTCGCTCCAAACAGATCGACGCTGATAAGTATCATCAACAATAAGGTTTCCTTCATTGAACATAGTGGAAATTTCATTAATCGTTTTCCGATTATCATTAAAATTAAACATTGCCATTTCCCTCCAATGCCATACGGGCTTTTGAGATTCCTATAATCTGATATTCTTCCAAGTCATCCCAACTTCTATACAGTCTGTATGTAATAGGATGCTCAAACCCGATATCATCTTGAAGTAAAACATTAATGGGTGTTACCATCGCATCCCATTCTTCACACGGGCCTTTAATTTGGAGCAAATCCTTACCATTAATGTATCCGCGAAAAATAGAAGCCGTCAAATGATTATAGTAATGTTGCTTATATTGTATCCCTTTCACGCGTCGAAGCTCGTTCCAAAACTTCAAATATAGTTTTTCTGAAACAATAGCGATATCAATATCTGACGATTTATCATCTTTTGTTTTGCCATGAAAAGGTTTAAGCACTTTTTGTGGTGACAAGCTATAACCAGTTTTTGCGCTGCCAACAATTTGAAGGCTATGAAAGTTAATACCAAGATTGGACGAAACTATTTCCTTGAAATAATCCATCCTATCAACGATTTTATCTTGTGGAACATGAAGATAGTCTGAAAAATACCAATTGCGCGATTTTACAATGTGCTTCAAATAGAATTCTTTTGGCTCCAGTGCCAAAAGATCTATTTTTAATGCTTCCTGTGCTGTCATACTATTCTCCTATTCTCCGCAGGTAGGCATTAATCCATCCTTGCAAATCATTTGCTACGCCAAGAGCCAACAGGTATGGTACACCATTTCCAACCATTTTGAATTTTGCCGAAAGAGGCAGTTGTGCAGGCAGTTCAAAAGCAATAGGCAATGATTGGATTGCCAGTGCTTCCGCAACGCTAATCCTCCGGGCAAGATATGGATGAAGATGAACCTCGTTATTTCCATACGCTGCTGTCGGTGAATATCGCCATCTGTGCAATCGCTTAAATGACTTCCCACCAGAGTCTCCTTCTGGAATCGTTGTAAATCGTTCCGTACTTTTAACTGCAAATGTGTCATGGCTATTCGGGTGATTTAAAACATCATTTTGGCGAAACCAGTGTTCAACAGTTAGGTTTTCAATAATTCCATTGGGCATTTCTATATACCCATTTTTCATAAACGGTGACACTGTGGGCCAATTAACCGCATTGATTTCACCCATAGTATATGTCCTGTGCCCTCCAAAATCGAAAAGGAGATTCCGGCCAAAACGGGAACGCTTGAATCCAATTAGGAACAATCGGTCTCGATATTGTGGGACGCCATATTGCAATGCGTTTTCGACTGAATCAAATAGTGAATAACCACTGCGATATAACTTACGTTTCATACGTTCATAAAAATCTTTGTGCTTCTTCGTTTTATAAAGACCTTTCACATTTTCAAGCATAAAAAAATCCGGCGATCTATCTGCAATAAGCTTCACATAAACTGAGGTCAATTGTCCGTTTTCTCCATTTTCGCCTTCGTTCTTGCCTGCGGCTGAAAAATCTGGGCAAGGCGGCCCGCCTATAAATCCAATTAGTTTATTCTCTCGATTGTCATAGTCTGGGAATGCGTTTCGCCACTTGTCATCAGACAAATAAATTCTAACATCTTCATGGCTATACCCATAAGCTGGAACATGGTTATCATTTCTTCTGGCATATTGATAGGCTCGCAAAAAACGCTCATCATGCTCATTCACGAAGACAATGTTAAAGCCGGCATTTTCAAATCCCAAATCTAAAAAGCCCAATCCGGAGAAAAAGGAAAACACTTCAACGTCCATCTTTTTTTCTCTCCCTGTGATAATTTTAATTTCCAGAATTGAACTCTACCAGCTTCTCCCAATCAATGCTGCCATCCTCAAAGCAGAACTCCTGGGTAAATTCACGAACAAGCCGGTTGCCTGCTTTGTCATAAGCCGCATTGAAATCCTCAACATATTTCTCTGGCAGCTTATCCATGAAGCGAATCAGCTTTATGTAGAACTCCTCGTCCCCGGTCAGCTCTGTCCAGAAGTCTTTGCCCGCCAGCTCCATATAGAACTTAGGCAGGGCACGGCCCGATGCTTTCTTTTTCCCATACCCATACCCTACAATGGGGACAAAACGTTTCTTGGCCTGCTGCGCCAGCTTGCTTGCCGCCATAAAGTTCTGCTCCTGCTTTTTACGGCTGTCCGCATTAAAAACGCTGGTGCCGGATTTAACGGCAATGGCATAAATCGTATTCTCACGCTCCACCATGATGTCAACGCCTTCCGCAAGGGCTTTCTGCCCCTGTGCGGCGGCAGTTGCAATTGGCTCAAAGAACACATTGCCAAATATCGTTTCTTCGGAGGATGACACAAAAGCTGCAAGGATAGCGTCCACAATCTGCGCTGCGCCGTTCATGGCTTTTGCCCGGAACAGGTAGGGATTCTTGCGCTTCATGACAGCATTAATATTGAGGCTGTCCACTTTCTTGATTAGGTTTGTGTAGAAGTTATCCAGTGCGGTTGCAATGGCTTCTATAATTTCTTCTTCACGATAGGTTTCATTTATGGGCATAACAGCTTCCTCCTATTTCAATGGCATCTTTTAATTTCTGATGGATAGCCGTCCCCCTAAATCGCTTTGTCTGGATAGAGGCTGTTTGATTGGCAACGGAAAGCACCGCCTTTCCCAAGGCGAGCGCAAGGCCGACAGGAACAGCGTTCCCGATCTGCCGGTACTTCGCTGCGCTTGTCCCCATGAAGACCCAATCATCGGGGAACTGCTGGATACGGGCATATTCACGGATACTCAAGGGCCGATCTTGCGTAGGGTGGCACATCATAGTCGCTTTTTGCACAGGCGAGGTAACCAAAGTGGGGGACGGCTGGCTGTATGACAGTCGGCGATAAAAGCCTACCTTCCCGCCGCTGGATTCATATGCGCCGCCCATTGCCTCTCTCTTTAACTCTGGCGGGAGGTCTTTCCAATTCCCGCCCTCCGGGACAAGGCGGAGGAAAGTCAGGCGGTCTTGGCTGAATGCCGCACACTCACCGCAGTTATATTCCAAATCTTTAATACTTTCCCGCAATGTCTGCCAGCGGTAGGCAGGGTCTTGGTGCATCTGGAAATGGGTAGGGATAGGCAGAAAGATATCTTCGTTATCCCGGCTCCCAATTAAGACAAAACGCTCCCGGAACTGTGGGACGCCATAACTCACAGCGTCCAAAACCCCATATACGGTTTTGTAGCCCAGCTTTCGGAACTCGGAGAGGATAACATCCAGAATTGTACCCAACTGCTGTTTTTGGTCGTCCTTATCCCTTTCTGCAAGGGGCACATGCTTGAGCGGGGCCGACATAATGCCCTTCACATTCTCCATAATAAAAAACCGGGGCCGGATGTAGTCGATCATGCGGATGAAATCCATAAACAGGCTTCCGCGCGGGTCGTTGATCCCCAGCCGTTTCCCGGCGGTGGAAAAGGGCTGGCAGGGCGGCCCGCCGCAAATCAAGAACGGCTCGCCCTGCACCATCCCCACCTGTTCCAAGAGGTCAGCCGGGTCAATATCGCGGATATCCCCGCCTAAAACCTTATGCCCATTGGTTCGCATCGTAGTAATGCAAGCGGTGTCAAAATCCTGCCCGATGGCAATGTTCAACCCTGCCTTTGCAAGCCCGATATCAAGCCCCATTGCCCCAGAGAACAGGGATATTACATCCCTGTTTTTTTCGTAGTCCCTAAAATGCAGTAATTCCATATATACTTGTATGATGATTACGTCCTGAGCAGGACATAATCTCATACTCTCCTTTCTGCC
>CAUTVM010000026.1:0-19872 GCA_963541855.1 uncultured Erysipelotrichaceae bacterium | reverse complement strand
GCATTTCATCATCACGACTTAAACGCTCATAAAGGGCTGTTTGTCCTGTTCTTTTTGTATTTGACATGAGAATTACCTCCTTTCCAAGTTTTTATTATTTTCTCTGTCCCTAAGAGGTTAATCCTTTCTCAATCGCAGTAGGAGAAAGCGAGATGTCCGTACTTGATCTGGCCGCGGAATATCGAAAACTGTCCAGTGAACTTCAGCAAACACTAAACGCACAGACTGCGGCAATCGGGGTGCAGTTCAGCGATATTCTCATTGAAAATATTTCCCTGCCTGACGAGGTTGAAAAACTGATCAACGAGCAATCCGGGATTGGTATGGCAAAGCAGGATATGGCATCCTTTATGCAGTATCAGACCGCCAGAGCGATGCGAGATGCGTCCAAACAGGAAGGTGGACTGGGGCAGGGCTGGGGGCTGGCGTGGCTTTGAGTAACACAATGGTACAGGGGATTCAGGCAACCGTGAATCCAGCTGCATCCAAGAGTATGGTGGAGCAGTTGCGGGAATTGAAGGAATTGCTGGATGAAGGCATACTGACGCAAGATGAGTTTGATGCACAAAAGAAAGCAATTTTAGAAAAACGGTCATAACCGTTGAGAAAGAGGAGATTTAAGCAATGAGCATTATCCGTGGATGGATATGATGGATGAAGATATGCTAAGAAGTTACGGACTGATACTTGAAGATTCGTAAACTAATAAAGAAGGGATTGCCCTTGCAGCAATCCTGCTCTTAGGTGCAGATAACCGCATTATGTCTGTGCTCCCACTGCATAAGACAGACTCTATTGTAGAGATGCCAGTCTGGCTGTGAATCGCACTTGTTGTATTCGCTTCCGTAATGATTTTTACGGTCGTTTTTATTGCCATGGGAATTGAGCAAAAGGACGGATACTATGAATGTCAGAATTGCACCACAGATATATTCCTACATACTGGCAGACAAATCTTGCTATGCATAGGGGACGGACGAGATACATGAAATGCCTGAAATGCGGAAAAAAGCTGGCATAAAAAAGTGCTTACAAAAGAAGAATAAAATAGCCCAAAGGTCCTCACTAACGGCAATTGCGTCGTCGGTGAGGAGTCATTTTATATTTTTGCCGTGAACATTGCAATTCATGGGGGAAGTGCGTATCATAAAGTCGATAAAGCGTTGAAAAAAGACATGTCATCGTATCGGATGCCCAAGAGAGAAGCCGGATGGTGCAAGGCTTTGGCAAAGATAAGATGATTTCACTTTTGAAGTGAGATTAATCCTCTCCGGGTCATTCCGTTATTGATTGAATTAAGGTGTGCATGCATGGCATGTGAAACAGGATGGTACCGCGTGAAAACGTTCCTGACGGAAAGTCTGTCAGGTTTTTTTAATGAAAGGGGTTTACATGGAAACAGAGGAAATAAGAAGGAAAGCGCTGGAAGAAATCAAAACGGCGAAAACGGTAGATGACTTAAATCGCCTGCGCGTTTGCTATTTGGGCAAAAAAGGACTGATACAGGGGCTGATGGCCGAGATGAGAAATCTCAGTGCCGAAGAAAAGCCCGTTTTCGGGCAGGCGGTCAATGCCTGTAAACATGAGGTCGAACAGGCATTTGAAGCCAGGCGGATAACTTTGCAGGCCTCGGCTTTGGAGAGGCGCTTGGAAAATGAAAAGATTGATGTCACGCTGGCGGGCGATCTGAAACAGCCGGGAACAAGACATCCGTTGTTACTGATTCAGCAGGAGCTGGAAGATCTGTTTATCGGCATGGGTTATAAAGTGGCGCAAGGCCCGGAAGTTGAACTGGATTATTACAATTTCGAGCTGGCCAATATTCCTAAAGATCATCCGGCCAGAGACATGCAGGATACGTTTTATATTGATCCGCAGACGTTATTAAGAACACATACAACTGCCATGCAGATGCGTGAGCTGAAGGAGGCGCATGGCCGGTTGCCGATTAAGCTCATCTGCCCGGGAAAGGTATATAGACGGGATGATGATGACGCCACACATTCGCATCAGTTTATGCAATGCGAAGGGCTGGTTGTGGGCGAGAGGGTTACATTGGCCGACTTGAAAGGAACGTTGGAATTTATGGCACATGCCATGTTCGGAGAAGGTCTTGAAATTCGTTTTCGACCATCTTATTTCCCCTTTACGGAACCTTCGGTGGAAGTTGATGTTACTTGTCCGTTTTGCAAAGGTCAAGGCTGTTCGGTATGTAAAGGTTCGGGCTGGATTGAAATTTTGGGAGCCGGCATGGTACATCCCAATGTCTTGAAAATGAACGGTTTTGATGCTGATCGGTGCAGTGGCTTTGCCTTTGGCGTCGGCCTGGAGAGAGTCGCGATGTTGAAGTATGGCATTGACGATATTCGCAGTTTTTATACAAATGATCAGCGGTTTCTGATGATGTTTGATCGCTTTGACCGGGGAGAGTAAAGTATGCAGCTAAGTTATCAATGGTTGAGTCAATATGTAGATCTAAAGGGTATAACACCGCAAAAGCTGGCAAAGAGTATGACACAAGCGGGAATAGAAGTGGAGAGTCTCACTTCCTTTCCGAATATTGAAGGTCTTGTTATTGGTGAAATATGTGCATGTCAGGCTATTGCGGGCACCCATCTGTATAAAACGCAGGTCGATGTCGGCCGCCGTCAGAGTTTACAGATTGTATGCGGAGCGCCCAATTGTCGCCAGGGCTTAAAGACGATTGTGGCGCTGGAGGGCGCAGAGTTACCCGCAGGCCGGATTATAAGCCGCAGTGTCCATGGCGTGGAAAGCAGGGGAATGTTGTGCGCGTTGTCCGAATTAGGCGTAGACAGGAAATGGCTGAGTCAAAAGCAGTTGGAAGGAATTGCAGAACTGGCCGATGATGCGCCGGTTGGCGAAACGAATATAGCGGTGTATGCGGGTCTGGATGATACGATTCTGGATGTATCTTTAACGCCGAATCGGGCGGATTGCAGCGCGATGTGGAATATGGCCATGGAAGTCGGGGCTATTTTAAAGCGTGCCGTAACGCTGCCGGATTGGAAGGGAGCGATAGATGAGGGTATTGAGGGAAGCGTAAAAGTGGAAATTCAAACGCCGAAATGCTCTCGATATATGGGCAAGGTCATTCGGCATGTACAGATCGGCCCTTCGCCTAAATGGCTGCAAAATCGTTTGCGTACAGCCGGTATCAACAGCATCAATAATATTGTTGACATTTCCAATTATGTCATGCTGGAAACGGGTCAGCCGCTGCATTTTTATGATCTGGCCCGCTTGCAGACAAATACCATCCGCGTTGTCGATGATCGCAAGCTTAGCATAACGGCATTGGATGGTGCGTCATTTGCCATCATGCCGGAAGATATTTTGATCTGCGATGGAGATGAAGCGATCGGTATTGCCGGCATCATGGGCGGAAAAGAATCCATGATTGATGAGACGACGACGGGTCTTTTCATTGAAGCGGCGCATTTTGATGCGGCAACCATTCGTCATACGGCAGTGCGTCTCAATCTGATGACCGAAGCCTCTCAGCGATTTATGAAAGGAGTCGAGGAAAAGGCCATGGAAAAGGCCATGGCCCGCAGCGTACAGTTGTTAAAAGAACTGGCCCTGGCTGAAGGGGAAGAGAAGACGGTGATTTGCGGGGAAGGTACTTATCAGCCGGTGATTATTCGTGAAACTTTGGCACATTGTAACGGCTTGCTGGGAACTTCTTTTACGATGAAGCAGATCGAGGATGTTCTGCATCGTCTGCATTTTCAGCCGCAAATTGAGGGCGAGACAGTGATATGCCATATTCCATCGTATCGTATGGACATGAAACTGGCGGCGGATGTAGACGAGGAAGTCATTCGCCTTCTGGGATTTGATACCTTGCCATCCACCTTGCCGTCGGTAACGGCGACGGTCGGCGCGCTTTCACAACGACAGCGTTTACGGCGGATGACGGCAGATACTTTCCTGGGGATGGGATTACATGAAATTGTCACATATACGCTTGTTTCCAAAGCCCTTGTTGAGGACACTGCGCTCTCTCTTGGTGAACCGATTGCTCTTTCCATGCCGATGAGTGACAACCGACGTTATATCCGGACAGGCTTGATGGGCTCTATGCTGGAATGTGTGCAATATAACCAAGCGCACGGCAATAAGAATAATCTGTTTTTTGAGATATCGTCTGTATATGCAAAAAATCGTCAAGAAGAACGTCTTGCATTATGTCTGGAGGGAAACGTACAGGAAGATCCCTTGCACCACGTGAAAGAAGCAGGGGATTTCTATGCCTTGAAAGGCATGATCACGGCTTGGCTGAAACGGTGCGGATATACAGAGGCACGGATCGTTGTGAAGTTGAACGGGAAAGATCTGACGCACTTTCATCCATATCGATCGGCGGAAATATGGCTGGATAACGTCTTTCTTGGCTTGGGTGGCGAAGTACATCCGATTTATGCTGAAAAATTTGATTTAAAGCGCGTGGTCTATGCGGAATTATCTTTAGACGCTTTAGCGGCCGTTAAAGCGGATCGACTGCAATACGTACCGCTTGACAAGTATCCGAGCGTAGAACGCGATATGGCGGTTGTTGTTTCTAAAAAGGTGAGTGCGGCACAGTTGCTGGACTCTATTCATAAAGTCGGCGGAGAAATTTTGCGTGATGCGAAAATCTTTGATATCTATGAGGGCGCCTCATTCGGTGAGCAGGAAAAATCCGTTGCGCTGCGGCTTGTTTATCAGGCAAAGGATCATACGTTGAAAGAGGAAGAAATCGAACGGATTCATGCAAATATCGCGGCACAGTTATTGAGGGATCATGGAGCGCAATTACGTACATAATTTTCGCCTGCTGATCGTCGGCTTGTTTTTGCTGTCGGGATGCGGGCAAACAAAGCCGCAGCTGATGACGCCATCGCCGCAGGCCTCTGTTTTACCTGCACAGACAGTCGTGCCTTTACCGGAATATCGGTATGATGAACAAACAGTCGCTTTATTAAAAATAGAATTGCAGAATGATCAGGAAATCAACGCCGATGTATGTGGGCTTCTCGTTTTTCAAAGCGGCTTGATTCATGCGCCTGTTTTACAAGGAAACGATAATGACGGATATCTGTATCATGATTGGCAGACAGGCAATGCTTCAACGCGAGGATCCATTATGCTGGATTTTCGCAATCATGCCGATTTTCAAGATGATAACAGTATTATTTATGGACACTATGTTTATCATCGCGCTTCTTTGGACCGGACACTTGTTTTTACACCGTTGGAACAGCTGCTGCATGCGGAAAATTATACTGCGAATCAATATCTGGCAATCATCACGGAAACAGCCATACATTATTATCAGATCAAGCTTGTCTATGCTTGTCGGTTAGTTTACGACCAAGGCGTCCAGGTTGCTCCGGAAGAACTTCCGTTTAACGATCTTTCTTATTCGGAAATGGAGTTTGACAATTATATACAGGCGGCCAAGGCGGTGCAGTATTACGATACCGGTAAAACGGTAGTGTATGGGAAACGACTTTTGACATTGCAGACATGTGTGGAATTTGAACCCGATATTCGAGAAATTGTATTATGCCAAGAAGTGGAAACGGTGACATTTCCATAAGAAAAGTTTTACAATAGGACAATGAGTGTAAAAAAATGGCAGCAAGGTCTGCGCGGCCATGCACATGCAAAAATATGGAAAAGAATGGCTTTTTGTCTGCTTGCGGCGGCGATCGGCTTGCTGCTGTGGACGTTTCGTCCCAGGCAGAAAGAACCGCCTTTTATTTATACAAGCGCTGCATACCGCTCTTTGCCCAAGGATAGTCTGGATGTATTGGCCATCGGCTCGCAACGCATGCAGACGGCATTTAACCCGGCCAGTTATTATAGTGCAACAGGTTTTTATGGATATGTGCTGCACGCACCATGTAATACTTTTTCCGACAGCTATCAGGTATTGAAAGAGGCACTCAATACACAGCATCCGGCGGTTGTGCTGATTGATGTTTCGCCCTTATTGTCGACTTCAAGAGCATGCATCATCGGCGATCACGTTTTACGGAATACAAATGCGGATGATGAAGAACTCGGCTATGTATACCAATCGTCAAAAGAGAATGAGATGCAAGATATTGAAACATATGATCTGCGTTATAAGCCGGCGTTATCTGCGGCGGAATCTTCTTTTGTCACACGGCTTGCTTCTTTGTGTCAAAGCCATCATGCCACACCGGTATTTATCAATCCGCCGTTTGATCAGAATCAGTTTGACGCGGACAAGCTGGCGGCCATCAATGAATATATATTACGTAAGCATCTGACTTTTATCGACTTTAACAGCATGGCTTCCTCGATCGGATATAAGCTGGGCAGAGACGGGAATGGTTATCGAGCGAATACGTGGGGAGCGGAAATCGTGACGACCGCATTGGTGGAGCAGACGGCCGATCTTGTCAAAAATCATCATGCCAATGCATTACTGGAAGAAAGTATGATGCATATGGTGCAGGAAACCATGCAGATTCTCTTTGCTGCGGAAAATTCGGATGTCGGGCAGATGTTGCAGTATGCGGAAAAGTATCCTGTTATCAGTATCATTCAGTGCCGCGATATATCAAAACTGCATTTAGTAAAAGGGGAAGAGGAACTGCTGGCAAAACTGGGGCTGGATTGTAAGCAAAACGGCAGTCTGTATGCCATCATTGATCATGGCAATATTGTCCGTTTTTCGACAGAACCGTTTGCGCAGAATTACAACGGCTGGAAGATTGAATTGACCAAAAAGGGAATTTCGGTCAATGATGAAAGCATGGAAGAACCGGCGCCGATGCATATATGGCTTTTAAGTGAGAATCCCCTTTCGAACAAGGCGGTGAATCGCGCCATTGCGGTTACAAAATCTGTAGATGGTCTTTGGCAAAAGGATTAAGTCTTCGATACTTGTAAATAAGACAGAGACCGCTGAAAAGGGAAAGAAAGAAGGAAAATTTTGTAAGTGGCGTCGCCTGATAGCGGCATACATAGGTTCCGGGTTCCATAATTGTGCATTGCACGAGTCCTTGTGCGGAACCGGTTGTCGTTATGGCTTTTTCCGCGCCGTTTTGAATTTGATAGACACAATAGCCTTTGTACCAGGTGATCGGCAATATCATTTCTCCGCTTTCGGCGGTTGTAAACTGATATACCGGCCGTCGATTTTCGCTTATCGGTGATAAAACAGTGCCGGCTGGCGTATGAATGGTGGGCTGGTAATAACGAAAGTCGGGTGAATGGATCGGCACATAATCTCCGCCGGCCAGCTGCGTGCGCATATAGGTGGCACTGTAATAAGGGTCAATCAGTTTTCCGTCAGTCAGAAAAGTATCTGGCGTATGGCTGGTTATGCCGAATGTGCGTTTACAGGCGGGAAGCAGGCGAAACATTCCATCGCCTAAAATAAGCACGGCAAGAAAAACCGTGATTTTTCGATTTTGTAAAAGGTACTGTATTCCTTTTGCACAAGGCAAAGTGAGCAAGAGACAGCCGATGGTTTCTAATCGCCAGGGAAACTGCAGAATACGCAGGAATGGAAGAAGTTTCCATGGGAACAGATTGAGGGGTGCAAGCGTAAAAAACAGACCGGCGAAAAAGCAGAATTTTGTAAATGTATCTTGTTTGTTGATTTTACAGAAGAAAGGAAAGCAAAGTAATAGATAACCGGGGGAAAGAGTCATGGCAGAGCCTTGGGCCATTCCATATCCGCCTACCCCAAAAGAAATTGAATATTGCAGAAATTGCGAAAGAGTCAGAGCTTCCCTTTGCAGATCCATCGACGCCGCATAGTAGTGCAGATAAAATTTCTGACTGTAAAGTTGTTCCAGCATGGGTAAAGTAAACCAGGCTGTCAATAGAAAGGCCGCCAGCAGGCTTTTACCAATGTCTTTGCTTTTGGTTTTGGTCAGATGATTTCTGAAAACAAGCAGAAATATAATCAGCAAGGCCATGGCCATGGCGAATGTCAGATTATGGCTCATGATCAAAGCAGTAGTGGAAAGAGCGAGCTGTATTTTGGCAGGCTGCTTTGTAAAAAGCAGGCGATAAGCGCTTTCTAGAAATAAGGGCAAAAAAGCCATGGCCAGCACTTCACCAAGAGCGCCTCGAACATAGACATCACTGATTCGATAAGAGCAAAAAATCCAGATTGCTGTGGTCAAAAGCGAGGCCCTTTTTCGGTTGGTTATGGCGTAAAGAAAATGGAGCATGGTATATGCTGAAAGCCATGTGAAGCTTTCAATAAGCAGTTTGTAGCAGATTGTTAAAGGGACATGTAAAGCATAGAGAAGTGCAAATGGCCATAGGAAAATATTGTTATAAAATAAAGGGCTTCCGTAACCGAAATATCCATTTTGCGAAGTAAAGACAAGCGGATAAAGATCCAGTCGGCGAATACTTTCGCCAAGACTCTGCAGACGGGCGAGGTGAAAGAAGGTATCCATTTCAATCGCCAAAAAATCGCGGGACCAATAAGGGCAGGTGAACAAGATGGTCAGCAGTAAGGAAAAGAGGAGAAATTGTCGGTTTCTTGCCGTATCTTTCATATGCATTTACTTTCCAAAGTACCAGCTTGGCAGCCATTCTAATTGAGCAAGTGATTCTCTTGGCGTAGCAAATCCGGCAGTGGCCGGCAAAAATAAGAAGAAAACGAAAGCGCAGGCAAACAGGTAAAAGCAAATCAAGCGGTCGACGCGGGGGTTGGCTTGATGCAGTTCACGTAAAGCATAAACAATGCTTAACAGCATGAAGAAGCTGGTCGGGTAGAAATGATAGGCAAAGACGCAGCGGTTAACGAGAAAGATCCATGGTCCTAAAGCGGTTATGTATCCGATCAGTATGATAAAGGCCGCCGTATCTTTTTTCTTCCACCCCACATAAGCGGTATAAGGAACGGCAAAGAAACCGGCCCAGCAGAGGAGGGGATTGGAGAAACAGGAGATGGAATGATACATGCCGTTACGGGCTTGGCGCCCATAATACCAGATGGGGCGTATATCGAGAATCCATTGATACCAGTTGGACTGATAAGGGTGTGTGGCTTTCAGGTTTGTATGATAGTTATACATATAGGTATTTTGACTTAGAACATTGGAAATGCTCCAGCCGTCTCTCCATACCGGACACCAGATATAAGAAAGCCAATAAATGAGAATGGGAATGAGAATAAAAAACAAGAAGCAGAAAGCGATTGTTTTTCCAAGTGTTTTCCAGAAAGTTTTCTGTATGTGGCAGGCATAGGATTTCTGCGTATCGGTTAAAGATGCGTACAGCGCTTGATGTCTGAGAACAAAAAGCGTTTTACGATATTCCATATAGCGGGCAAGAAAGGAACTGAAAAGCAAAATAGCCAGCCCCACGGCACTGTAGCATACCGTCCATTTGGTAGCCATGCCCAGGCCCATGGAAATTCCGCTGAGGCAAAGAAGATACATCGAATGTCTGAAATCTGTTTCAAACAGATTGCTTTGACAATAACGGATCATAAAATAAAACATGGCCAAAATCCAGAAGACGGAAAAAGGCTCAAGCGTTGCGATACGTGAAGTCGTTAAGTGCATGAAAGAAACGGCAAGCAGAAATGTGGCCACAACGGCAGCACGGGATGTATGAAAAAGGTTTTTGGCAATGAGATAAAACAGAGGCAGCAGCAGGACGCCGAAGATGGCGCCGGGTAAGCGCCACGCCAATGGATGCATGCCGAACAGGTGAATGCTTAAAGCAATCAGCGAAGTGCCTAACAGGGGATGCACGGTAGCATACATATATTGCTGATGACAGATTTCCCAGGCGTTACGTGGATGATAAACTTCGTCAAAGTAGCTTTCATCCATATAAGTCGGATCCAGTGCCACCTTATTCTGCTCGTCGATCATAAGAACAGCCGGATAGGAAGAATTTTTTTGTTCATCCTGTTCAACAACAATCGGCAACAGGGCTTCTTTTCCATATGCTTTAAAAGCAATTTCCGAAAGGGTATCATTGGCGTTAATTGAAGTTAGGCGTATATAGCGATAATCCCAGTCGCCGTTTTCAATCTGATATTGATAAATGGACCCGCCATTGAGGGTAAGAAGAGGCCGCCATGTTTTTCGGTCGTTACTGCCTTCCAGGCGAATGTCGTGTACACCGATCTGAAGCTGTGTGCGGTTGTCATTATTATTTCCTTCGCCATAGATAGTGTAAATGGCATCAAAATGGGTTTCATCCGGTAATTTGAAAATGACGGTCTGGGGGGTTAGGGATGGCTGCCAGGTCGTTGCGGGAAATTGCGTAGATCCCAGTTTCCAAAAGCTGACAATGGTATAGAGAACAGTCAGCAGTAAAAGCTGGCGCTTATCCTCAAAAGACAGTTTAACCGGAGTATCAGCGGGTTTTATCCATGGAAGAGTCGGCTTAGGCACGATACAGGCATCTGTTGCAGATGTTTCGGGAGCTTTCCAAAATACAAAAACAGCGCATATGGCGCCAAGAACCGATAATAAGATAAGCAGCTGGGAATCATGCAGATATGCGTAGCTCCAAGTATTCAACATATTTTTCTCACCTGTTTATTATACAGTAGAAGCGCCGTGCGCTTTAAGAAACAATCGGTTAAAATAATACGAAAGGAAGGGGCGCCATGCAATGGAAGATCTGGTTACAGTGGTCATTCCGACCTGGCATCGGCCGGATCGTATTTTACGAGCGGTCAACAGTGCGCAAAAACAGACATGCCGCGTACAGATTATCGTTGTAGATGATAATGGCATAGGAACCAAAGAGCAGCGGGCAACCCAATCCATGTTGCTGGAAAAAAGCGGAAATGGGGAAATATTATATTTGGTCAATGAAAGAAATTGCGGCGGTTCTTACAGTCGCAATCGTGGTCTGCATCAGGCGCAGGGAGACTATATTACTTTTCTGGATGATGACGATGAAATTGCACCGCGTAAGCTGGAAGTGCAGATGAAAATGCTGCGGGAAGCAGGTTCCGCTTACACCTGCTGTTATTGTGCCTATCATAAAATCAGTGCTTCCGGGAAAATCTATCGAAGTCACGAAACCGTTGCCGGCGATGTTTTGCCTTATGCATTGGCACGCAGTATTTATCTTGGTTCCGGCAGTAATTTATTGGTTCGTACACAAACAGCGCGCATGATCGGGGGCTATGATGAATCCTTTAAAAGAAATCAGGATCTGGAGTTTTTCGTGCGTGTTGTGGAGCAGGGGAAGCTGGTATATGCGCCCTGTGATCTTTTAACGATTCATTATGAGATTCGGGAAGAAAAACGGGATTACAGGCAGTTAGTGGATATTGATACATTTTATCTGGAGAAGATGAAAAAGAGAATTGCTTCTCTTGCGCCTTTACAGCAAAAGGCGGTTTATCAGACGGCGGCTCTGGAGCGTTGGCGTTATGGGCTGAGCCGGCATCAGTATTGGGACGGCTTGCGTAATCTGAAGGAAAATCAGGTGACGCTGCATGTATGGCTCAGGTATGTCGGATATCTTTTAAAACGGGTGATCTGCCGTCAGTCCATGGGTTTTAAATGGATGGAAAAAGAGGACATGTATGAAGCAAAATAGAGCTTTGCGCATTCTGGTGATTTCCGATCCGCCTTGGGCGGAAGAAAATAATACCGGAAATACGTTGAGCAATCTGTTTCGAAATGTACATGCAGAGTTTGCCAATCTCTATTTTCGGGCTGGCATACCGCATAATGATTTATGCAGATATTATTATCAAGTGACGGATTATCAGATTATGCAGCGTTGGCTGAAAGGCAAAGCGGTCGGACGTTCATTTACCATGGAGGCGCTCAAAAAAAATAAAGTTTTTGAAAAAGATACTTCTTTTGACGTAAAAGCGCGCCGTCATCGCGGCTTTTATGCCACTTTACTACGGGAACTGGCATGGAAGGTAACGAAGACAGACACGGATTCCATGTATCGGTTTATTGATGCTTTTCATCCGGATCTGATCTATGCGCCGATTTATGGAAATCTGCATATGCTGCGCATCACGTTTGCCATTCAGTCGCATACGCATCTGCCGATGGTTTCGTTGATTTCGGATGATCACTATTTTCGACAGTTGAAAAAAACCGCGTTTCTTGAAAGAGGTTATCAACATGCGCTCAAACGCAGTCTGCGTCGCTTGTTGAAACATATTTCCTGCTTATATACGATGAGTGAAGAGCAGGCGAAAGCGTATGGCGATCTATATGGAAAACCGTTGAAAATAATGCGTAAAAATGCGTTTGTTCCCTACGTCCGCCATTCTAAGCATATTCCCTTAAAAATTTTGTATGCGGGAGGCCTTTATCTGGGAAGGGAAAAAACATTGATCGAAGTGGCGCAGGCGGTTAAAAGGCTGAATCATGATGAGCATCATTTTGAGCTGCATATTTATACCAACGCCGCCGAGCATAAGGTGAATACGTTGCTGAATGATCATGTCAATTCTTTTTTGCATGGGGGGATTTCTTATCGGCAGCTGATAGAAAAATATCGGGATTGTGATATTGCTCTGCATGCGGAGGGATTTGATGAAGTTGACGCGGAGGTGGCAAAAATGTCATTTTCCACGAAAATTTTAGATTGTCTGCAAAGCGGCGCGCCGGTTTTATGCATTGCCCCTAAAAAAAATGCCGGTGCGGAATATCTTCGGCGTGAGCAGGCGGCGCTCATCTGCTCTTTGAAGGATATTGAAAGTTCGCTGCAAGAGCTGGATACGCATTATGAAAAATGGCAAAAGGCGGCATATCAGTGTCTGAAAAAGAATCATGATGCCCAAAAAAACACGACGGCATTTGCAAAGGAGCTGCAGCAGCTGGCGGGAATATGTAATAGCTGCAAGCATCCGGATCAAAATGAAAATTCAACCGGTTTTCTTTCTAAACAAAGCCATATAAAAGACGATGGCGATAGAACATAACGCGATCGGTATAGCCGTTTTTAAGTCAGGACAACTATAGGAAAAATGAAGATGATGCCTTCCGGGCGATAACTGCAGGCCGATAAAACCGCCGTTGACTTTTGTAAGAGGAAGCAGGTTGCCATCTTCCTGCACTTGCCATCCGTCCGCTTTTGGAATGCTGAAAAAAACAAGCTGTGATTGTGGCAGTTCGAAAGCAAAGTCCATGGTTGTGGCCGTATAGGAGATGGGATCAAAGCAACAAAGAGGACCATTATCCATATGTGTATTTTGCATATCCACGGCCATATTGTTATAAAGCAGATTTAAAATCTGATTCATATTTTTTTCAGGCTCTTGCGCCAGTGCGTGGAGTTTCTTTGTAGAAATAAGTGGTAATGTATAAGCCGTGCCGATAGCTTCAGGATTTTTATAGATGGCAAAGTGCGTGCTTGTAAACAGTGGACTGTCCTGGCGTATAGTCTGATATTTTGGCGAGCAGATGGTATATCGGGCGTTGGTGATGCGGAATGTGCGTGGATCCTGCAGGTGAAAATCCCAGTTGGTATCCGGGTATTGTCCATTCCATTGCAGATAATCTCTAAGGGCGCTTTCATAAAGGCTGTCATAGCCTGAAAGGGAAGGAAGGCCGTAATACATGCCGACATTTGCCAATTCTACCTGTGTGGTTTCAAAACCGGTTTCCAAGTCAACGCGAAAGAAGCCGGAATCCATCTGATGCAGGCGATGTATGATATTTTGTAACTCTTCGTCATAGGCGAGATATTCCGCTTCTGTATGAATTTGTGATTGCGAGCGCAGGCTGTGATTGGCAAACAGGAGCATTTCCGTCATGGTGCAAAGTGTTAAAAAGAACATTCGTATTTTTTTATCGCGTAAAGTCAGAAAAAAGACGTTCAGGCCAAGAAAGCCGCCTGCCGCCCAGAGCATTTTCTGCTCGAAAAAGCGTGGCCGTAAGCCGGTTGAATAGAGAAAGTGCGGAATACAGATGGCCAATAAAAACAGGATGGCTTCCAAAATATAAAAGGTGATGAAAAGCGGCTTTTTTTCAGCTGTATCGGAAAATGACTGGGCCGCAAGATATATAAGAGCAAGCAGAACAATGAACGTATAGCGCAGACTGTAGGTGCGATGAAACAACAGACCAAACTGCGGCGCTGTTAGTGTTGCCAACACAAGGGCAAGCAAAACGCGATTCCATCGCGTGAGGCGATTGGAGCGGTGATTGCATAAAGCGGAGGAGGTCAGCAGTAAAAGAGCCGTTCCTCCATAAATGCCGATTTGATAAAAGTAGTACCAGTAATCATGATAGAGCATGTGTTCTTCACGGACGAAGGGAATGAAAAAATTCATGAGAATGGCACAGACATTGATCCATGACCAGTGATCATAATGGTTTAACGAACCATTTAGACGCGGGCTTTTCAGCATGGTGAAAAGAGAAGGGAAAGTGAGCGGCGCGGATGTGCCGACAGCCAAAAGAAAAATAAAAAGAAGTTTCCCGGTATTTTTCCAAAAAAAAGAGTGTGAAAAAGAATCGTGCGTCTGCCGCCAACGTATGATCCAATACAAAATGGCATATAGGCATAATGGCCAGAGCAGATAGTAGTTGATTGATAACAAAAGCAGGCCGGCAAAATAGAAGCGAAAATTCCATGTGTTGCAACAGGGATGCAGTTGATCTTCAATTCCTGATAGAAACAGCGGAATCAAGGAGTAGAAGCTGAGAAACTGAATCTGCTCAAGAAAAACCATGCTCCAACCCGACAACATGTAGATCATGCCGAAAAAGAACTGCACAGATCGAGTATGTCCCAGCTTCTTGATATAACTGGAGCAGAAAAGCCCGGCCAGAAGCAGTTTGAAACCTGTCAGCAGAAAAAGGACGGTTGGAACATAGTGTATTTTTCCAAAAAGAAGGAATCCGATCCAGGCATAAGGATCACCGATGAGAAACAATGCTTTTGAGGTATAGAAAGCATTTCCCAGAAAGGTATTCCAGCTCCAGAAAAGGGAATGCTCTTGCGCTAAGCGGAAAAATTCGCGGTAATAAGGGATACCTTGGCGGATATAGTCGTATTGAATCATAAAGGTATTTTCAATGGTTAAGCCGCCTTGATGAAAAGACGCTAAGAAGGAATAGGAATAGGGATAAAACAGAACAAATAAAATCATGATATAAAAGAGAATCTGCATGGTTTTGAAAGCAAGTGTTTTTTTGACGTTCATCGTGTATTACTATACCGCAAGGTACATGATTTTGACATGAAAAAGGAGATGTTTTACGGGCAGAATAAAGTGTGTTTACGTGTTAAACTGAAAAGGAAGGTGTGGGCTTAGCGATGGATGGAAAATTGAGGGAGATTTCGGTGGCGGAATTACGGATCAACCCCATGTCTTTAATTTCTGAAGAATGGATGCTGATTACGGCCGGAACAAAAGAAAGTGGTTTTAATACAATGACTGCCGGCTGGGGTCAAATGGGGGCGGTGTGGGGACATGGCTTGCCGACAACCACTGTATTTGTTCGTCCGCAGAGGTATACCAAGGTGTTTATAGATCGCGAAGATTTCTATACGTTGTCTTTTTTTCCACAAGCGTATAAAAAGCAGCTTATTTATCTTGGTACACATTCCGGTCGTGATGAGAATAAAATAGCGAAAACCGGTTTGACACCTGTTTTTAAAGACAAGTACACATGGTTTGCAGAGGCGAAGCTGGTACTTGTCTGTCGTAAGCTATATCGGGCATCGCTTTTGCAAGAGTGCTTTCTGGATCAAAAGATCATGAATGAGAATTATCCGAAGCGTGATTTTCATGATTTGTATATCGGTGAGATTGTGAAAGTACTATGCAAAGAGGAAGGCATCGAGTAAATAAGATAAATCGTTGCTTTCATTTGGAGAGGTGGAGAATGCGTAAATTTGCCGTTATTTTATATCCTGACTTTTCCTTGCAGGAGATAACCTGTCTGACATCGGCTTTGTCAGTGTGGTATGGAGAAAAGGTTGATTTTCTGGCGAGTGAAAACAAGGAATATTACAGTGAAGAGGGATTACGGGTGCTTCCTGCAAAGGTACTTTCAGATGTTCGTATTACCGACTATTCCGGTATCATTCTGCCGGGGTCAGTCAATCCGCTGCCGGCATTATATGATGACCGTCTGATTGATTTTTTGAAAAGCGGGATACATGCCAATGTTGTATTTGCGGCTATTTCATCTGCGCCGCTGTTGCTGGCAAAAGCGGGTATTTTAAAAGGCAGGAAGTTCACGGCCGGTTTCTTCATGCAGATGACAGAAGTTTTTCCGTTTATTGAAAAAGAAAATTTTGTTCATAAAGGAATTGTTCAGGACGGCAATGTGATTACGGGTATAGGTATGTTTTTTCGAGAGTTTGCGGCTGCCGTTTTGCAGCGATTCGGCTATGAAATCAAGGAGAATTTCATGCGTGAGTATCCCGAGGATTATACAGATGAAGAGCTTACTTTTTACTGGTCGCCAAATGAGTATGATGAATTTTTGAAGGAATTAAAAATGTATCAGATATCATCGTTATAACAGCAAGATGGTGAGCAGAAGAATCGGTATTTATATTGAAAGCAATTAGAACGTAAGAGCTTGACGTTTCATGCGGAAAGTTTTTATAATAATTTGAACATTGTTCAAACCGGAGAGTGAATCGTGAATATAGCTGTTACATCAAGGGAATCAATTTTAAAAACCTGCAGAGAGCTGGTTTCTGAAAAGGGCCTTTCCGCCTTACATATGCGGGTGGTGGCAAAAGGCTGCGGCGTTGCATTAGGCGCTTTATATTATTATTTTCCTTCCAAAAATGATTTATTGATGGCTGCGATTGAAAGTGTATGGGAAGATATTTTTCGCTTTCAGGATATGCCGGATGAAGAGATGACCTTTTCCGCATATATAGAGGAAATTTTTCATCATATACAGGACGGTATAAAAAAATATCCAAATTTTTTTACGATACATTCCATCAGTGTTTCCGTTAAAAATCAAAGTGAGGCGCATGACATGATGAAACACTATTTGTCAGGGCTTAAAAAGCGAATGATGGCTTCTATCAGGGTGGATAAACGAATTCGTCAAGATGCGTTTTCCAAGCGATTTTCCGAAATGGATTTTGTGGAGTTTGTTTTGTCGAATCTCATTTGTCTTTTGGTACAAAAAAAGCAAAGCTGTACATTGCTTTTGGAAGTGATTAATCGCACATTATATTGAATTTATATCCCGCCGCCTGGCGGGTATATTTAGGTTCGAAATTGAACATCGTTCATATATAGAAGGGAGAAAACAATGATACAAGCGGTAATAGAAACAGTTTTTGATGTTTTCTACTTATTTACGGTCAGTTTTATCGGCGTCAAGATGTTAAAAGAAAGCAAAGGGAATCGGCAATTTGTATTGTATGGGGTAATGGCGGTTACACTGGGATTTGGGGATGCCTTTCATTTGCTTCCAAGGGCATGGGCACTTTGTACCACGGGATTGGAAAATTATACATTTCTTCTGGGTATCGGAAAATTCGTGACCTCGATCACGATGACACTGTTTTATGTACTTCTTTATTACGTTTGGAAAGAACGTTATGCGATTAAAGAAAATACGAAAACGGCCGTTGAAGTATGGGGATTGGCGATTTTACGCATTCTCCTTTGCCTGTTTCCCCAAAATAGATGGCTTGATGCAAATCCGCCTTTATCTTGGGGAGTATACCGGAATATTCCATTTTTACTTTTGGGACTTTTAATCATCGTTCTTTTTTATCGAAATGCAAAACAAGATAAAGCATTCCGATACTTATGGCTGACGATCGTATTGAGTTTTGGTTTTTATATTCCGGTTGTCTTGTTCGCTGATCAATTGCCGATGATCGGGATGTTGATGATTCCAAAGACTTGTGCTTATGTGTGGACCGTGTTGATTGGCTATTGTGCGATGAAAGAGGAACTGAAATGAAAAGTATTTGAATTATGCATTATTTTATGCCGTATCGGCAATGGCGGCAGGCGTATTTTACAGAGAATTTACCAAATGGAACAGCTTTTCCGGTATAACTTCTCTTTCTAAAGTACATGTACATTTATTTGTTTTGGGAATGATGACCTTTTTGTTAGTAGCATTGTTTGATCAAAATGGTCATTTAAATAAAAATAAAACATTTCGTGTTTTTATGCTCATATATAATATGGGTGTTCTTTTAACAGCTGTGATGATGTTTGTTCGGGGCATTCCGCAGGTACTTGGAATGACACTTTCCCATAGCACAAATGCCGCTGTTGCAGGAATTGCCGGAATAGGGCATATGCTGACAGGCACAGGCATAATATTGCTGCTCGTTTGTCTTAAGAAAAGAATTGTATGAAAAAGAAAAGTTGGTATCACGTTAAAAAAGAATACTTTTAGCAATAGGGTGTGCGGCATGGATGAAAGAAGGATCATGAAGAATACATATTTGAATCTGAACAGAAGATTGCCGGTCGGAATGGAGAGCGGTTTGCCACTCAAGTCATACAGGATAATTTAAGGGAAAATGATATTTTGCTGACCAATATAAAGGTTTCTTTTGAGGAAAGGGATGCGGAGCTGGATAATGTGGTGATCAATAATCGCGGTGTGTTTATTATTGAAGTAAAAAACTACAATTGTTATCTGAATGCCTATTTTATACATCGCAATATACTGCCATAAAAATCTTTAAACTCGCATGAATACTGGATTTCCAGTAAATTCACTTTCCATATTATAGCGAGAAGGTATTTACTTTTTCGCTACTAAATTTTAAAATTGTAGCGAAAAGGTTGATCATATGGACAAAAAAAATATCCTTAATAAGTTACTTGAAGAACAGAACGGATATATTCGATTAATTGATGCTCAAAATGAAGGAGTATCAAAGTATGCTGTTCTGGATTATGTTCGTAAGAATAAAATGGAGAAAATAGCTCCTGGCATATACATTTTGCCTGATGCATGGGAAGATAGACTGTATTCAATTCAGCTTAGAAATAGAAAAATTGTTTTTTCTCATGAGACAGCTTTGTATATTCATAATCTTTCTGATAGAGAACCTTTTTCACCGGTAATTACTGTTGGGCGAGGATATAATGCGAAACATCTAAAAGACAATGGTGTTGTAGTACATACGGTAAGACCGGAATGGTTAGAACTTGGCTTGACGCAGACGCAGACTTTTACCGGTAATACGGTACGAATCTACGACAGAGAACGTTGTATCTGTGATATTATCAAGAATAAAAATAGGATGGATATTCAGGTATTTCAGATGGCTTTGTCATCTTATTTTTCAAATAGTGAAAAAAATATTTATGACCTCATGGAATACGCTCGTATTATGGGAATTTCAGATAAGGTGAGACAATATACAGAGGTATTGTTATGATTAAAAATGCTGCAGCTGTAAAGGCAAAGATAAAAAACAAAACAGGTGGGAACAGTGACAAATCCCAGATAATGCTAAGAATATATCTGATGGAACGACTTCTGGAGAGAGTTTCTTTATCACAATATAGAGATAGTTTTGTGTTAAAGGGCGGGCTTTTAGTATCTTCTCTGGTAGGCGTGGATATGCGTTCAACTATGGATGTAGATATTACAGTAAAATCACTTCCTCTAAATAAGAGGTCAGCACAAAAAATTTTGGAAGAAATAATGGCGATTGACTTAGAGGATGGAGTTGTTTTTCGTATAACTAAGGTGCAGGATATTATGGAAGGTCACGAGTATGAAGGCGTTCGTTTTATGATAGAATGCACGATGGATAAGTTAAAACAGACCATTAAGATTGACATGTCAACCGGTGATGAGATTACGCCGAGGGCGATAGCATATAAGTTGCCGCTTATTATTGAGGACAGATCAATTGATCTTTGGGCGTACAATTTGGAAACGCTTCTTGCGG
>CAUTVM010000025.1:0-20063 GCA_963541855.1 uncultured Erysipelotrichaceae bacterium | reverse complement strand
GCTTCATCGCCCGGGTAAGGAGCTTTTGAACTTGACTCCGGACTCAATGGAGAGGTTGTTGTTTGATGACATCCCGTTCTTGAAGGTTGCTCAGGAGGAGCATGATGCGTTTGCTCAACTGCTGCGTGACAATGGCGTTGAGGTCGTTTATCTGGAAGACCTGATGACCGAAGTACTCAAGCTTCATCCGGAGCTCAAGGAAGAGTTCTTAATGAAGTGGCTTGAAGAAGGCGGCATCCACACGCAGAAATGGCAGAAGAAATTGTATGCATATTTGACCGAAAACTTTGAGGGCAAAGATCTGGTTCTCAAGACGATGGAAGGTATTAACCTGAAAGAATGCTATGGCGCTGAGAGAGAGCATTCGCTGGTTGATCTGACTTCCGTTGCGCAGAAGTTGATCGTTGACCCGATGCCGAATCTGTACTTTACGCGTGATCCGTTCGGCTCCATCGGTCATGGCATTTCGCTGAACAGAATGCGCTTCCCGACGCGTAATCGTGAAACGATTTATGCGGATTACATCTTCAAGTATCATCCGGATTTCGTCGGTACGCCGTTATACACGAAGCGGACAGCAAACTTCAACATTGAAGGCGGTGATATTCTCAACCTGACGGATACGGTTTTGGCAGTCGGTGTTTCGCAGCGTACAAGTCCGGAAGCTCTTGAGGATCTTTGCGCGAATATGTTTAAAGATCCGGAGTGCAAGGTTCGTACCGTTCTTGCCTTTGTCATTCCTTCTTCCAGAGCATTCATGCACCTGGATACTGTCTTTACGGCAATTGATGTGGACAAGTATACCGTTCATCCGGAGATCATTGGCCCGTTACAGGTATTTGAGATCACTCCGGGTACGGAAGGGCATGTGTTGAATGTGCGTGAGATCAATGCGACATTGCATGATGTTCTGGCTCAATATACGAACAAGGAGAAGATTGATCTGATCACATGCGGTGGCGATGATATGATTGCCGCTCAGCGTGAGCAGTGGAACGATGGCTCCAATACGCTGGCAATTGCGCCGGGTACGGTTGTCGTCTACGAACGTAACGATGTTACAAACCGCATTCTGCGTGAGCATGGCGTGAATGTTCTCTGCATTCCGAGTGCTGAACTCAGCCGCGGACGCGGCGGGCCTCGCTGCATGTCGATGCCTTTGATTCGCGCAGACTGAAACATATTGAGCAAAAGAAAATAGAGGAGAAAAAAATGGGAGTCAATGTTCGTGGCAGAAGTTTTCTGACTTTGCTGGATTATACACCGGAAGAGATTCGTTATCTGCTGAATCTTTCGGTTGAATTTAAGAATCTGAAGAGAAACGGTGTGGATCACAGCTGGTTGAAAGGCCGTCAGGTCGTTCTGCTGTTTGAGAAAACTTCAACCCGCACACGTTGCGCATTTGAAGTTGGTGCAAAAGATCTTGGCATGGGAGTAACATTCCTGGATTCAAAGTCTTCGCAGATGGGCAAAAAGGAATCGTTGGAAGATACGGCGAAAGTATTGGGACGCATGTTCGACGGTATCGAATATCGTGGATACAAGCAGCAGGTTGTTGAAGATCTGGCAAAGTATTCCGGTGTTCCGGTATGGAACGGTCTGACGGATGATTTCCATCCGACACAGATGCTGGCTGATATCATGACCGTACAGGAAGAGTTTGGTGATGTTCGCGGACGGAAGCTGACCTTCTTCGGTGACGCCAGAAATAATGTCGCCAATTCGCTCATGGTTGTCTGCGCGAAACTGGGAATGCACTTCTGCGCTTGCGGTCCGAAGGCATTGATGCCGGCACAGGAGTTGATCGACAAGTGCCAGGCTGTCGCCAAGGAAACCGGAGCAGTGCTTGAATTTACAAGCGATGTCAAGGCCGGCGCGAAAGATGCGGATGTTCTGTACACGGACATCTGGCTGTCCATGGGTGAGCCGGAAGAGCTTTGGGCACAGCGTATTGAAGAGTTGCGTCCGTATCAGGTCAACAAGGACGTTCTGGCCATGGCGAAGCCGACGGCGATCTTCTTGCATTGTCTGCCGAGTTTCCATGATCGGAATACGACCATCGGCGAAAATATTTATGAGAAGTACGGACTGGAAGCGATGGAGGTTACGGACGATGTGTTCTTGGGCCATCATGCGCGGCAGTTCGATGAAGCGGAAAATCGTATGCACACCATCAAGGCTGTGATGTATGCGACGTTGAAGTAATGGCGGAGCGTATTGTAGTTGCTCTGGGGGGGAATGCCTTAGGCAAGACCCCCGAGCAGCAGCTCGAATTGGTGAAGCACACCGCCAGGACGATTGTTGATCTGGCTGCGGAAGGATATGAAGTTGTCATCGGCCATGGCAACGGGCCGCAGGTAGGAATGATCAATCTGGCGATGGAATTTTCTTCGGCAAATGGTGGCGGTACGCCGTCGATGCCGTTTGCGGAATGCGGTGCGATGAGTCAGGGCTATATCGGCTATCATCTGCAGCAGGCGATTCAGGCGGAATTGGCGGCACGCGGTATCAAGAAGGCTTGCGCAACCGTTGTGACGCAGGTTGTCGTGGACGAGAATGATCCGGGTTTCAAAAATCCGACCAAGCCGATCGGCAGCTTCTACAGCAAAGAAGAAGCGGATAAGATTGCGGCTGAAAAAGGATATGTCTTCGTTGAGGACGCGGGTCGTGGTTATCGTCGTGTGGTTCCTTCACCGTTACCAAAGCGGATTGTTGAACTGGACGTTGTCAATCAACTGATTGCGGCCGGCGATATTGTGATTACGGTCGGCGGCGGCGGCATTCCGGTCATTGAAACGAAGAATGGGCTGAAAGGTGTTGCGGCGGTTATTGATAAAGATCGTTCCAGCGCTTTGTTGGCGGAATCGGTGCATGCGGATAAGTTGATTATTCTGACGGCGGTCGATCGGGTCTGCATCAACTATAATAAGCCGGACCAGAAAGAATTGCCGCAGATGGATGTTGCGCAAGCGCGGCAGTATATTGCTGAAAAGCAGTTTGCGCCGGGTTCCATGTTACCGAAAGTGGAATCCTGCATTGCGTTTGTTGAAAATGCCGGCGAAGGACATACGGCTTTGATTACGTCGCTGGAGAGAGCGGCGGAAGCACTGAAAGGTGTCACCGGAACAATCGTTCAAAAGTAAACAAGGGATAGGGTTTTGAAAGGAGAAATCAATTTATATGGCTGAAAAGCAGAAAAAAAGGCTTGGTACATATGGCATTCTGCTGCTGGTTCTGTTATTTGTGGCAATTTGTACCTGGCTGACAAACGGGAAACCGTACATTACGGACGAAGGCGCACAGGGTGCGGTTATGGGGGCTTCGTTTCAGCAGATCCTGATGTCGCCGATTGCCGGCTTCCATGACGCCAGCGATGTTATTGGATTTGTATTCTGCCTTGGAGCTTTCCTGGCATTGGTGAATGCGACCGGTGCGTTGGAAACGGGAATTCACGTTTTGGTTAAGAAACTCAAAGGTAAGGAACTCTCATTAGTTTGGATTTTGATGTTCCTGTTCTCAGTTGGCGGAACAACGTACGGCATGGGTGAAGAAACGGTCGGTTTCTATATCCTTCTTGCCGCAACGATGACGGCTGCCGGAATGGATCCGATCGTTGGTGCGGCTACCGTATTGCTTGGTGCAGGTTCGGGTGTTCTTGGTTCAACGATTAACCCGTTTGCGACCGGCGCGGCGGTTGATGCGGCCCGTTCGATGGGTGTTGAAGTCAATATGGGTATCCTCTATATGGAGGGTGTCGTACTGTGGCTGGGTACTTATTTGATTTCGGCGATTGCTGTTACCAAATATGCAAAGCATGTGATTAATACCAAGGGTTCCATTCTGACGGCGGATCAGCTGGAAGAGTGCAAAAAGACATATGGTAACCTGGAAATTCGTGACGATGAAAAGCTGACAGGCAAACAGAAAACCTGCATGTGGCTCTTTGCGTTGACATTCGTCGTCATGATCCTTGGTTTCATCCCTTGGGGTGATCTGAACGAAGGGATTGCGGATAGCTTGGCTTGGACATCTTTCCTGACCGGAAGTGCATTGGGCAGCTGGTGGTTTGATGATGCGGCGACATGGTTCATGTTGATGGGCGTCATCATCGGACTGATCGGCATGAGCGATCGTGACAAGATGGCATCGACAATTATTACCGGTATCGGTGATATGATTTCGGTCAATGTCGTTATCGCACTGGCTCGCGCTACGGCGGTATTAATGGCCCAGACAGGTATGGGAACTTGGATGGTACAGGCTTCCGTTACGGCTTTGACGCAATCCGGTATGCCGGCCGCATTGTTCGGCTTCCTGGATTATCTGTTACATATCGGTCTGAGTTTCCTTGTTCCGTCTTCTTCCGGCCTGGCGGCGCTCTCCGCTCCGATCGTTTCTCCGATCGTTGCCGGCCTGCATTGGTCTGTTGAGACATCTATTATGTGCAATGTCGGTGCAAATGGTCTTGTTAACCTGTTTACGCCGACCTGCGGATTTATCATGGGCGGTCTTGCCTTGGCTCGCATTCCGTATGAGACATGGCTGAAATGGGCGTCGAAGCTGCTGATTGTACTTGCGCTCTATGTTGCCGTTGTATTGACGGTCTTCATGCTTGTGTTGAGCTGAGAAAATCAACTCATAATGTATTTTCATTAGCGATGCGGCCGGTCGATTTGTTTTTCAACCGGCCGCATTGCTGTATCATAGAAGTGAGGGAATACCGCAATGACGAAACAGGCATCGTTACAAGACAGCGCTGTATCGGAAGTCGATCCATCGTCTCTTTGCTCATTTGATTATGAAGCTATTGAGAAACCTACACGCGCTTTGATGCATCAGGCGGCAAGATTTCTTTATTTTAAAAATGGACATGGAACCATGGCGATTGACGGCGTGGACTATGAAATGAAACCCGGAACAATCGTGGCGATCAGTCCGTGGATGATTACCGATATTACCACGGTGGATGCTACATTGCAGTTAATCAAAGTAGTTTATGACTATGAATATCTGAAGAGTATTCTTTCCCATGTCGGTGATCTGGAAGATGAAGGAAGTGAAATGCTTTCTTATTTGAATATGCAGCCGGTTTTACAATTGGATCGCTTGCAAATGGAAACCGTTGACAGCATTCTGGACCATCTGAAAGAGGAACTCGGTGTTTCCAGCACCCTGCAGCATGTTCCGGAAAAGCCGCTTAGCTATTTATTCACCAGCATGAAATTGATCGAGCTGATGATTTTGTATTACCGCTTTGTCCGGCAGGCATCAGGAAAGAAAAACGGTGTGGTTGAAACGGTCAGCCGTGATTCCATTTTGAGTTATATTTATGCGCATTCTGCTGAAAAACTGTCGGTAGCTAAAGTGGCCGGTGTTTTTTACATGTCGGAATCCACATTGTCCAAACACCTGATTGAGCTTACCGGCACCACATTTTCAAAGCTTTTGAATGCCATCCGGATTGAAAAAGCTTCAGATTATCTGACTTATACAAATTTGACTTTAGATGAAATCGCGCAATTATTGGGATTTGTTGACGCATCGCATCTGTCAAAACATTTCGTTGCGAAAGTAGGCGTTACCCCAATGCGTTATCGTAAAATTTATTCCAAGGTTAAAACGCGCTATTCGCGCAATGCCAAGGACGTCGCATTTGCCGTTACGGATTATCTTTATAAAAACTATGATATGGAGCAATTGTCTTTAAGCCGTACGGCGGCGCACTTCGGTATTTCGGTTGCCGAAATGAACCGAGCTTTGCTTTATTATTCGGAAAAGAACTTTGAGGCCTTGCTGAATTTCATTCGCATCAACAAGGCCTGTGAGCAATTACTCAGCACCCACCAGCCGATTATTGATGTTGCTGTCAGCGTCGGTTACAGCAACGTCAAAACATTTAATCTGAATTTCTACAAATATAAAGGAATGAATCCGACGGAATTTCGCTCGCGCATTACGTTGCAAAATGCGGACGGCAGTGAAACAAATGCGAAAAGCGCCCGTCTGCACGTGCTAAAATATTGGCGGAGGTAAGCGACATGCAGATATTTCAGACGGATGATGCGTTTTGGGAGATTTTCCCGGATGCATCGATAGCGGTACTTTCGACAACAGGATTGAAAGAAGACGCCCTTTCACAAACACAACAGGAAGAGATACAGAATCTGCTTGCAGGGGCAAATGAAGAGGCGAAAAAATATGTTCCCAACGAGCCGATATCAGCCAATGCGGTTGTACAGGTATGGCGCAATGCATATCAGAAATTTCCGACTAAAAAAGGCGCGCGCTGTTCAATTGAGGCATTATTGAAGCGCATACTTCATGGTACACCGATAGGCTCAATTGCACCTTCGGTTGATATTACAAATGCCATTTCGTTGCGCTATGCGTTTCCGATCGGTGTTGAGAATATGGATGCTTTTGACGGGGACTTGCACTTAGGCGTGATGAAGGGCGGCGAGGCATTTCTTCCAATTGGCGAAGATCATAACGAGTCTCCTTTACCGGGCGAAGTTGCCTATTATGATTGCGCGGGTGTTGTATGTCGTTGCTGGAACTGGCGCGATGGGCAAAGAACGCAGATGAAAGAAGGGACTTCCAATGCATTTATTGCGATGGAGTGTATAGAGGCACAACGATTGCCGGATTTGCAGAAAGCCTTGACGGAATTAGGAGGTCTGCTGGAGAAATATCTGCATGCGGAAATCCTTTCTTCGACAATTGTGACCAAAGATCATCCAAATGCCATTTTGCGCTGAAAGATATGACGGACAGGGAAAACGCTGTCCGTTATGCATTTTTACGATACAATAAGGGCAAAGCAAGGAGAAAATCTATGTCAAGACAATATGATTCCTATCGCAAAGTTGTCTGTGATACGGTGATCACGCAGGAAAAAGACGGCTGGTATACATTTGCGGATACGGTTTTCTATGGCGAAAAAGGCGGCATGCCGGCAGATGAAGGAACAATCAACGGTCAGAAAACAGACGGATTGCGTTTTGAAGGAGAAACACTTTGGCATCATGTAGATGGAGAACCGCTGCACGATCCGATCCATATGGAAGTGAATCTGGAATTGCGCCTTGCACATACGGCGCCGCAGACGGCTTTGCATATTTTGGATAAATATTATCGAGATAAAGGACAATTAATCACATCGACCAACTGTAACATAGACGGTTCATATTATGATCTGGATCAGCCCGATGTTACAGAAAAAGATCTGGATGAAGCACAGGCTTATATCAACGAAGCGATCCGACGGAATGCGCCGGTAACGTTTTCCTACATAAAAGGGAAAGACTATCCCGATCCTGCATATCAGCAATTTGAAGAAGTGCGCATTGTGACCATCGAAGGTTTAGATGAGCAGCCTTGCGGAACACCGCATGTTGATTTTACGGCGGAGATCGGCAGCTTTGTGATTTTACGGGCTGTGCATGTTAATAAGACGACCAGCCGTATTTATTTTGAAAGCAGTTATGCGGCCAATTGGAAGCTGAAACAGGAAGATCATCAGTTGCATGAGCTTTCGGAAATGATGGGCTGTAAAATAGAAGAATTGACAGATAAAGCAGCAAGCCTCATGTCCGGTAATAAGGCGTATAAGAAACAGTTAGAGGATCTTCAACGCAAACTTTTGGAATATCAGGCAGAAAAGATTGTGCAGAAAAAGCAGACCGTTCTTGAGATGCCCAAGGAAGAGAGCACCAACATGCGTACCTTGAGTCAGCTGCTTTCCAAGCAATCTGAAAAAGCGATATTGCTATATACAGTCAGTGAGCAGATTCATTTTGCAATTGTTGCTCCGGATCATTCTGCTCGTGCGCGTTTCGAGGAATTGAAAGCGGTATGTGGGAATTGTTCTGGCGGCGGCAGCGATACGATTGTTTCGGGCCGGACACAGGCGGATTTATCCATCTTTCAGAAAGCTGTTTCTCATTTATTTGGATGAGCGCATGTTTGGATGGCCTTGGCGGAAAGAAAAAAGAGTTTCAGGCGAAGAGGTGGACCTTGTTCAGGAAACATGTCTGCCTTTTTTTGGTGACCATGACCATATTCCGACCTATGTCTATGGCATTTATCTCCATGGAACAAGAGAGCGAATCGGATATTGTGATTTGCGCTGCGGGATGAGCGAAGAGATTTACTATGCCGGAAATATCGGCTATCGGATTGATGATGCCTACCGTGGACATCGCTATGCCCAAAAGGCCTGTTCGCTTTTATTTACCGTTGCGAAACAAAAACATATGCGCGAGCTTTTGATTACCTGTTCGCCGGAAAATATCGCTTCTCGATTGACTTTAGAACGTTTAGGCGGAGAGTTGGTAGAAACGGTTCCGGTGCCGCGTTGTCATTGGCTGTATGCGCGTGGTGAGACTTGGAAGAACATCTATCGCTTTCAATTGTTATAATAGGTGCATGCGAAATCTGGTCAAGTTTCTGACAAGTCGATCGGTGATCTGCTTTGTTTTAATAGCTGCGCAGATTTATTTTATTGTCTCCTGGATGTATGACATGGCGTTGCTTCATGCCTTGATGCCTCTGGTGGAGATTCTTTCATTGTTGCTGGCCATCATCGTTGTAAATAGGGAAGAGGATTCGTCTTTTAAAATGAGCTGGCTTGTTCTGATTCTTGCTGTTCCGATTATCGGCATTATGATGTATCTGCTGTGTGCGGGACGTAAGATGCCCAAGCGATTGGCAAACGGTACAACGGCAGCCAACAGCCGGATGAAGCATCTGCTGCGCCAAGATCCGAAAATTTTTTCTAATGTATCGCGTGATAAAGAGGCTTTTTTGATGTTTTATAATGCGCTTCATTTCTCAAAATTTCCAATCTATGGAAATACGAAAGCAACCTATTTTAAATCCGGTGAAGAATGGTATCCGGTTTTTCTTTCCCGCCTTCGTCAAGCAAAGCATTTTATTTTTTTGGAATACTTCATCATTACTGAAGGGCCGCTATGGGAAGAAATTTTGTCCCTTTTAAAGCAAAAAGTACAAGAAGGCGTGGAAGTCAAACTGATTTATGATGATATGGGCTCGCTGTCATTACCAATGCGCTATAGCGTAACTTTAGGCAAGATGGGCATTGAGGCATATGCATTTAATCGCCTGCGTCCGCAGCTGCTCATTCAGATGAATAATCGCGATCACCGAAAAATATGTGTAATTGATAATGAAGTTGGTTTTACGGGCGGCGTGAATTTAGCGGATGAATATATCAATACAAAAGTGCGGTACGGATATTGGCGTGATTCCGCAATTCAGATCGAAGGAGACGCGGTATGGTCTTTGACGGTTATGTTTCTGGGGATGTACAGCTATCTGAAGAAAGATGATCAAGATATTGATTATGCAAAATATCAGCGGCCGTCTCCTCCTGTAAAAGGGGCGCTTGGTTATTATCAGCCCTTTTCCGATACCCCGACCGATGCCGCGGATATGGGCTTGAGCATGCATCTGAATATGATTCAGCATGCCCGCCGATATATTTATATTGACACACCATATTTAATCATCAATGATGTGATGAGATCGGCTTTATGCCTGGCGGCGGATAATGGGGTGGACGTGCGGATCATGACACCGCATATTCCGGATAAAAGAGTGATTTTTGCCATGACGCGCGGAAATTATATGGAGCTTTTAAAGCATGGGGTGCGTATCTTTGAATTTACGCCGGGTTTCAATCATACTAAAAATTTTGTGATGGATGATCGTTTCGCAGTTGTCGGAACAGTGAATATGGACTATCGCAGTTATTATCTGCATTTTGAAAATGGCATTTTGATGGATAATCCAAAGATCGCCATGGCGATGCGTCAGGCATATGAAGAGGGATTGGCGCAAGCACAGGAAGTGACGCCGTCACAGTGTCAGAAAACAAACTTTCTTGTGCGGATGGTGCGGGGACTGGCCAATTTGTTTGCACCGCTTTGTTAGGGAAGAAAATGAAGAAACATAAAACGAAAAAACAGAAAACGGCAAATCTGCTGACGATATTGCTGATGCTGACCGGCGTCGTCCTGATCCTTTTCATCGCGGCTCTTGCAAAGCATAACTGGAAGATCGAAAAGGTCATTCCCTCTTTATTTACACCGACACCGATTGCCGACCATACGGATCTTTGCACCGTGAATAAAGAACTTGCATCGGCAGGAGATATACCGATCAGTCAAGATTATATTCCCTACGATTCACCGCGAAGACCGGGAGAAGTGCGGAAAATAGAATATATCATCATTCATGAAACAGATAATCGTAATCAGGCGGCTGATGCCTTTCAGCATTCTCTTTTTCTTTCGCAAAATACAACCGATATAACCGGCTGGCATTACTCGGTGGATGATCATGCAATCGTGCATCATATACCGGATAATGAAATTGCCTGGAACGCTGGCGATAAGCGTACTAAAAATGGCGGGAATATGAATGGTATTGCGATTGAAATGTGTGTTAATTACGGAAATGATTATGATAAAACGTTGCGAAATACGGCCATTTTGACGGCGGCACTGCTGCAGAATTATAATCTGACGCCGGATGCGCTTCGTTTTCATGCGGATTTTATGGAAAAAGAATGTCCACATCGTTTGATCAGTGAAGGTCGATTGGAAGAGTTCAGACAGATGGTGAAAGATCAATACCGTCTTCTGCAGATCAAAGCACGGGAGAATTGAAAATGGAAAAATATGGGCTTGTACTGGAAGGCGGCGGCGTGCGGGGGGCATATACCGCCGGAGCATTAGCTTGGCTGAGCGACCATCATGTCACATTTGATTATGGGGTCGGTATTTCTTCCGGCGCGATGTATATGACTTGTTATTGGCAGAATCAGACAAAAATGGCATATGATATCGCTATTCATTACGCGACAAATCCGGAAAATGTAGGCCTGCGGTCTTTGCTGCATTGCGGATACTATGTGGACTATGGGCGTTTATTTGATACCTGCCTGCTTGGTGAAGCGCATTATTCGGTTATGAAACTGAAGGCGGAAAAAGCGCCGATTGAAATCGGCGCATATTCATTGGAAAAAGGGAAAACAGTTTATTTTAATGCGCATGATCTGGATGAAAATCTGACGGTCATTCGGGCAACGGTTGCTTTACCGATCGCTTCAGCTATCGTGAAAATCGACGGGTCTCCATATCTGGATGGAGGCATTACCAAGATGATTCCGATTGAGCGTTCACTTGAGCAGGGAGTGACGAAACATCTTGTCATTACGACAAAGCCGGCGGATTATGTGCGCAAGCCGGCCAATCGGCTTGTCATTTTTTTGATGCGCTTATTTTATCGCTCTTTTCCGCAGATTGTTTGCGATTATAAAGCACGTCATCTGAACTATAAAAAGCAAGTTGATTTAGTGGAAAAACTGGTACAGGAAGGGAAAGCAATGAATATTCGCCCTTCCCGAACAATTTCGATCAGTCGTTTTAAAGGCAGTCCGAAAAACTGTGAAGAGCTGTATCAATTAGGCTATGCGGATATGGAAGCTCGCCGTTTAGAACTGGAAACCTTTTTAGGCCGGACGATAAATAATTGAGTTTTAACCGATATACATTGACAGGCGAAGTATATTTAAATATAATGCATATGGGAAGCAGATCATTTAGTCTGTATTCTTTGTCAGGCTATGCGACGTGTATAAAAAATGGAGGACATCAGATGGCGTTGACGGCGGACTTGTTACGAGGAAATACAGATACGATTCTGTTGCGGCTTTTAAGGAACAAGGACAGTTACGGCTATGAGATCAATAAACAGATTGAAAAAATAACCGACGGACAGGTCATATTCAGTGAAGCGACATTATATACAGCGTTTCGTCGTCTGGAAAAGGAAGGACTGATTGTCTCCCGATGGGGCAATGAAAACAGCGGGGCCCGTCGCCGTTATTATCACCTTACAGAGGCGGGGAAAAAAGAGTATCAGAAGCGTTTAAAAGAATGGCGTCAGACATATCATCTATTGGAAAGGTTGATGGAAGATGGAAACGATTAAAGCATATCTGGATAAAATCTTTGCCGGAGCAGGAAACATACCGGAGGTCAACGACCTGTACGATGAAATTATGGATAATTGCAGGCAACGGTATCAAGAATATCTCGACCGGGGATTGGATGCCGAAAAAGCGGCATCAAAGGTCATTGCCGGCTTAGGCGATCTGCAGACATTGGTCATGGAAATGGCGAGCGAAAAAGGGCGGTCAGTGCGGCAAAGCTGTGAACTTGCATCGTCATTATCAAGCGTTCAATATGGAACGACAATCAATCAGCTGGATATTTGCGTACGCAGTCAGGATATTTGTCTTGAGCGCACAGACAGCAGTGAGATGGATGTATATGCGTCCAAGCGCATTGAACAGCAGGTGGAAAACGGAACACTTTATCTACAAGAAAAACACGATCGTTTTGCATGGTATTTTACGTCACAGAAGCCTCTTGTAATCCGGGTCCCGGAGCATTTTAACAAGATTCATGTGAAGAGTGTATCGGGAGATATTGCCTGTGATCATCTTGCCATACAAAACATGCATGCAGAAACGATATCCGGAGATATCAGCGGCACCCTGGATCAGGTGGAAAATTTCCATATGGCTACGGCCTCGGGTGATATTGATCTGGATATAGATGAAAGTCAAATTGCTGTTTGTTTTGAAACAGCCTCGGGAGATGTTGACTGCCGTATTCGTAATTTTCACAAAATGAAAATCAATACTGCCAGCGGTGATATTGACTTGGAAACCAAAAATCCGTTTCAACAGCTTACAATGAATACCGTCAGTGGAGATATTGATCTTTCAGCGATGAATGTGCAGGGCCTGCATATATGCACGCATACTATTTCGGGAGATGTTGAAAATACGATTCCGGATGGAAGTGACGGTGAAGTAAAAATGCACACGGTCAGCGGCGATATCAATCTCCATGCATAATGTAAAATAAAAGGCATACAAGCACATTTTCCTTCCATGCAGGGCGGATGCTATTTTACAGCCGGCGTTTCTTGGGGAGCACTTGCATTGACGGTATAACGTACATGCTCAAGAATATCGGACTTCGGTACATTATTGGCATTTTGCCAAGGCTGCAAATACAGCATCCAAAATTCATCAAACGTCATTTTGGAATCATAAACCGCCTTGGCAAGCTCTGTTCCCACATAACGGTAATGCCACGGTTCAAATTCATAACCGGTAATGCTTTCTTTATTTTCCGGATACCGCAAGATCCACCCAAAATCAGCACAGTTTGAAGAAGCCCACTTATAGGCATTGGTATTTACGAATTCCGGAATATCATCCTCATTGCTGGCTGCTAAATCAACAGCTAAGCCCGACTGATGCTCGGAAAATCCCGGCCGCGCACCGGACTGATCCGCTTTTTCCTGTCCTTGCGAAGCGACCAGCGAATTGTATACCTTTTCCTGAGATTCATAAGGACGATAAGCGCTCACCGCAAAAAATGTAACCCCGACCGCCCGGCCGCCATCTCCAAATGCGGCTAATGCATCTGCCGCTTCTTGCGATAACTGACGATTCGCCGTTGCATACCAGTTGCTTAAAGTAACCAGATTTTCAGGCACATAGGATGAATCTAGACAATAAGTTTTATTCACGAGCATGGTCTGATCCCTCACCGGAACCGGAAGAGCGTTTTTATAGGGCGTGTAGTAAGAACGATCAAGCACAAAACGAGAGGAAGAATTCGTATCCCGATGTTTACATACATCATCAATATAATTTTGTTCAATCGGTTGATAATCAAACACCAGCAAAGGCGTCAATTCTTCATAATGCAAATGACCGATTAAATTTTGCACCTGATCCATTTCATAGCCGCGATCCAGCAGGCGGGAAATAAGCAGAAAATCCTCTGCATCCAACTTGGCGTCTTTCTCCTTAAGAGCTGCATAATAAGGCAGATAATCCCGGTTGACGCTTCCATCTTGAATAGACGCTTCCAGGTAATAACTGTAATAGGAACCTTGCAGTAATTCTTTTTGCAATTTGTTTTCCCGGATGGCTTTAATCGTCTTTTTGGCATAGCCAAGCTTTCGCAGAGCATTTGTTTCCAGAAAGCGAGGCGTCATAGCCAGAATGCATAAAGAAACAATGCCGATCGCTCCCCATAGAATCTGTGGCCGCAAATGCCGGCGATGCGTTTTCATTTTTTTGAGCGGTCGCTTTTTCCAAGGCCATACAAGACGATAGCGGCGGCGAGGTTTAACAGGCTTGATTTTCTTCTTCATATAAATCCTCTTTAAATAAATTCCATGGATATACAAAAGGCGGCAATGAAACAGCCTTGATCATCTTTCCGGTGGTGGGATGGGGAAATTCCAACCGCCACGCCCATAAGGCGATCTGTCCCTTTTGCGCATGGGGATTATAGCGCTGATCATAAATCAAGGGCAGATTGCGTGAAGCAAACTGTACGCGAATCTGATGTGCTCTCCCCGTTCCCAGCGTAATGGCAAGCAACGCCTTATTCTCCCGTATACCAAGGATACGATAAGATAAAAATGCTTTTTTTCCATGCGCCTCATCGGTAACGGATACGCGATTGAAGCGGTCATCCTTGTGCAGGTAATCGATCAGAGTACCTTCTTTTTTTGAGGGAATGCCATCCGATACGGCCAGATATGTTTTGACCATGTGATGCGTTCGGATCGCTTCCGAGATTCGCGAAGCGGCCTTGCTTGTCCGCGCCAAAACCATGACGCCCCCGACTGGCCGATCAAGGCGATGAACCAGTGCGCAAAATACATTTCCCTTCTTGGCACGGGTTTCCTTGATATAGGATTTGCATAGATCCAATACACTTAGGTCATGACTGCTGTCCGGCTGTACCGGCAGATTGACCGGCTTTTCAATGCACAACAGATGATTGTCTTCATAGAGCACTTTGATCATAAGCGTTCCCAGCGTCCATAAATGCCGCATGGCAAAATCATGTTTCGCGAAGTCATCGGAATGCCGATCTCGCCGGCAGTAATCCTGGCATTCGGTATCTGTTCAATAGGGGAACATCGTAACAGATTTTCCAGAACCGAAGCCGAAATACCGGCCGTATAGCTGTTGATCAATAGAAAGAGCGCATGCGTATCCAGAATGCGCATGCATGCCTGTAAAAGACGACCGATTTCTTTTTCAAATTTCCATAATTCTCCATCCGGTCCCCGTCCATAGCTGGGCGGATCCATCAGGATACCATGATAGGTATGTCCGCGCCGTTTTTCACGTTCAACAAATTTAAGGCAATCGTCGGTGATAAAACGGATGGTATTTTTTTCAAGATGGGAAAGCCGCATGTTTTCCTTGGCCCATTGAACCATTCCCTTGGAAGCGTCCACATGTACGACCTCTTTAGCCCCGGCGATAGAAGCAGCCATTGTCGCCGCGCCTGTATAGGCAAATAGATTGAGGATACGCAATTCCTCATGACGATGCGCATGAATCAGGCCGCTCATCCACTCCCAGTTTACAGCCTGTTCAGGAAAAAGACCGGTGTGCTTGAAGCCGGTCGGTGCGATCTTAAAAGTCAGATTGCGATAAGCAAGCGGCCACGACGATGCAAGCGGCCGCTTCATTTCCCAATATCCGCCTCCTTTGACGGAGCGATGATAAACCGCGTCACATTGTTGCCAACGCAATTCCTTTTCATCTTTCGGCCATATTGCGACCGGGTCTGGGCGACATAGGAGCACATCGTTCCACCGCTCCAGTTTCTCCCCATCGCCAGCGTCAATCAGAGCATAATTTTCCCATGTATCCGCACATAAGATATCTGCCATTTCATGTTTCCTTTTTCGAACTTATTATACCATGCGCGTATCAAGACAGATGGTATAATAGCCTTTGCATCACATGATGGAGTTTGATCATGATCAATGTGGAAGTCTTAAATGCTGAACAGAAAAAAGCCGTGCTGGATCCGCATCGTTTTTTACGTATTGTCGCCGGCGCAGGGTCGGGGAAGACACGCGTTTTAACCATGCGCATTGCCCATCTGGTGGAAGATCTGCATGTACCGGCATATAAAATACTGGCCATCACCTTTACCAATAAAGCGGCCAACGAAATGAAAGACCGTCTGCGAAAACTGATGAACCATGATGAGCAGCCATGGATCAGTACAATTCATTCGCTGTGTGTACGTATTTTGCGGGAAGATATCACGAGCATGGGCTGGCCGCGTAATTTTACGGTTCTGGACAGCGATGATCAAAAATCAATCTTACGGGCCGCTTATAAAGAATTCGGGTATTCCACTTCCTCTATTCCATACGCCTCGGCGTTGGATTACATTGCCAATTGCAAATATGCCGACATACAGCCGGATCGAGCGGCCTTGCTTGCCAACGGGCTGCGTGGCGAGGAAGACAAGGTCAAAATTTATGCATACTATCTGGAACGGCAGAATGCTTTATATGCCTTGGATTTTGATGATCTCATCTTATGGACGGTGCGCATGTTTCACCGCTTTCCGCAAATTACGGAAAAGTGGCAGAAACGTTTTTGCAGCATTCATGTGGACGAGTTTCAGGATATTGATAAAAAACAATATGAGCTGATCCGCTTACTGACCGGAGAAAATAACAATCTGTATGTTGTCGGTGACCCGGATCAGACAATTTATACATGGCGCGGAGCGGATGTGAATATTATTTTGAACTTCATGCATGATTTTCCGCAGGCGGAAACGATCATGCTTAATCAGAATTATCGTTCAACAATGAATATTCTGAAAGGAGCCAATGCGGTAATTCGCCATAATCGGCATCGTTTGGAGAAAGAATTGTTTACAAACCGCATCAGCGAAGAGAAAATCATTCATCATGCCAGCTTGTCGGATCAGCTGGAAGCTGCATGGGTAGCGGATAAAATATTGGAAGAGCATCGGACGGGGAAGGCTTATAAAGATATGGCCATCTTATATCGTTCAAATTATTTGTCTCGTTCTTTGGAAAAGGGATTATTGGATGCCCGCATTCCCTACATCATTTATGGCGGTATTCGCTTTTATGAGCGCCAAGAAGTCAAAGACGCCTTGTGCTATATGCGGATGGCTTTGAGCGCGGACGATTTGGCTTTACAGCGCATTATCAATAAACCACGGCGTGGTATCGGTGAAAAAACAATGGATAAACTTGCCGCGCAGGCGCGAAAAGAAGGCCGTTCTATGTATATGGTGATGCGGGATGAAAAGCTGTTTACAGGGAAGGTTCAACGGGAACTGGATCATTTGACGGCCATAGTGGAACATTGGCGCAAACTTGTACAGGAAAAGCGGACGTCAGTTGAAGACATGTTTACGATCATCATGGAAGAAAGCGGTTATCAGAAAGAATTACAGGATAATCATGAGCAGGATCGTTTGGAGAATTTGAAAGCATTGATTGACGATATGCTGGACTTCACGCACAATAACCCAGAGAGTACATTGGAAGAATATTTGCAGCTGGTTGCCTTATATGGAAACCGCGAAGAAGTTATGAGCCAGGATTATGTACAGCTGATGACCGTACATGCGGCCAAAGGGCTGGAATTTGATACCGTATTTGTGACCGATATGAACGAAGGCATCTTTCCCAATGAACGTGCTTTGAACGATAGTGTCAAAGGCCTTGAGGAAGAGCGTCGTCTTGCGTATGTCGCCTTTACGCGCGCCAGAAATAAGTTATATATAACCGAGGCCGGCGGATTCAGTTTTATTTTACAGCGTGTCCGCACGCCATCGCGGTTTATTGAAGAAATTGACGCCGATTGCATCATGCACGATGAACCGCCGAAAGAAACAAGATCATCACCATGGACAAATGATTTTCCGGTCGCTATGGATGCTTTAGCATGCACTATGCTGCATAAGGGTGATCGTGTCAGACATACGAAATTCGGCGAGGGCATCATTATTTCCTGCAAAGAAAATATTGCCGCAATCGCCTTTGCCTATCCGTATGGTGTCAAGAATATTGCCGCTAATCATCCGTCTTTAATACGCATAGACAATCAAAAAAGCTGAAGAAAGGGCAGGTATTTATGGATTATCGACAAGAGATGCAGGCTTTAATCGATCAGCTGAATACAGCTTCGCAAGCATACTATAACGGTCAAAAAGAAACGATGACCGATTACGAATGGGATGCATTATTTGATCGTCTCAAAGTCTTAGAAAAAGAAAGTGGAATTATTCTGCCGGATTCGCCGACCGCCAATGTATCTGCCGATGCGACGCCGGGTGAAAAAGAGGCGCATGAATTTGCCGCGCTTTCGCTGGCGAAGACGAAAAAAGCGGAAGATCTGGTGAAGTGGGCACAGGGGAAACCCATCTGGATGAGCTGGAAATTGGACGGATTGACGCTGGTCGTGACATATGACGGGGGCCGCTTAACAAAAGTGGTCACACGGGGCGATGGGCATATCGGTACCAATATTACGCATCTGGCGTCCGGCATCGGCGGTATTTTGTTGAAAGTGGCAGATCAGGGGCATCTTGTTATCCGCGGAGAGGCGGTTATTTCTTATGCCGACTTTGAAACCTTCCATATGGAAAATGATGGGGATTACGCCAATCCGCGCAATCTGGCCAGCGGATCGCTGACCTTGAAAAACATCGAAGAATTAAAACGGCGTAATCTGCAATGGCTGCCATTTACGCTGGTATATACCGATCGGACGATTGTCTCCTGGGGGGGAAGGATGGATTATCTGTCTTCTCTGGGGTTTCATGTGGTGGAACATCGGTTGATTAAACACCCTACCCAGGAGGCGATCAATATGGAACTGGATCGTTGGGGCAAAGCGGCAGCTGAACAAAGTAATCCTTATCCGGTAGACGGGCTGGTCATTGTTTATGATGATACGCAATATGCTTCCGGCGGCTCTATAACAGGACATCACGCAACCAGAGCGGGGTATGCGTTTAAGTGGCAGGATGAATCTGTACAGACAAAACTGGATCATGTTGAATGGTCCTGCGCCGCTTCAACCATTACGCCGGTTGCTGTCTTTGCGCCGGTGCAGCTGGAGGGAACGCTCGTCAAGCGTGCGTCTTTATGCAATATTTCCGAGTGCCAACGACTGGGCATTGGAGATAAGGGGACGATACTTTCCGTCATTAAGGCAAATAAGATCATTCCGAAGGTTGTTCATGTCGAAGCGACTGTCGGCACTTTGCATATTCCATCCCATTGCCCGGTATGTGGATTTAAGACAATTGAGAAGGTTTCATTAAACAGCCGGACGAAGACGTTACATTGTCTGAACCCGAACTGTACGGCGAAACAATTGCGTAAGTATGCGCGTTTTGTGTCCAAGGGCGGCATGGATATTGACGGGATCAGTGAGCAGACGCTTGCGCGTTTCATGAATGAAGGCTGGATTCATTCATATAGTGATATTTATCGCTTGCCTGATCATCAGCGGGAAATTGCGGCGTTGGACGGTTTTGGTGAAAAAAGTGCGGAAAATATCGTACAGGCTGTAGATAAAGCGAAAGTGCGGAGTGATCGTCAATTTTTGTTTGCCTTATGTATTCCTCTTTTGGGGCCGGATGTCGCCAAGCGTCTTTTACAGGCACATGAGATTGATGAATTGATTGAAATTGCCATGCATGCAGATTCGCCGGAGGTTTTCTCCACCATTGAAGGAATCGGTCCGGAAAAAAGCAGGGCAGTTGTGCAATGGTTTCAAAAGACGGATAACAGGGCCATGGTAAAAGAATTGCTGAGTATGGTCAGCATTCAGGCAGACGGTCACCATCCGCTCGGCACCAAATGCCATGATCTGACATTTGTCATTACGGGGGATGTGTATCAATATAAAAATCGGGCAGCATTGAAAGCGTATATTGAATCACAAGGCGGTCATGTGTCGTCAGCGGTATCCGGGCAGACATCTTTTCTGATCAACAACGATAAGACTTCATCGTCTTCTAAAAACCGTAAAGCCCGTCAGCTTGGAATTCCCTGTCTTTCTGAAGCGGATTTTATTGCTCAGTTCGGTTGAAGAACGGGCGTATGTTTACTAGAATAATGCGGTAGAA
>CAUTVM010000024.1:0-20092 GCA_963541855.1 uncultured Erysipelotrichaceae bacterium | reverse complement strand
CGTAGACCTTTATTTTGGGTTTACGCCATTGTCCGTATTTACATAGTAAAGCCGCTTTTCTTTATATTTGTTATCCTTAACCTATTCCCTGAAAAATGTCTCTCTTTTTAGTCAAGCTCAATGGTCCTGAAAAGAACCGGCCTTTTGATATATATTGGCAATCCATGCCCCGTTGACCTGTGGAAAACGGCTATTCTCTACCCGGAACAAATCCCGATCCTGCTCGAATTCTGCCTGTATACCTGCCATTGGTATCAAAAATGACATGCCGCGATCCTGTGTAATCCGCACGTTGATCTTCATCACTTCATTTTCCACCCGCTGATACTCGACTCCGGTAATTTCCTCTTTCGGAACACCTTTATTTTCCAGACACTCAATAAAACTGTCATACTTTGCCAATTCAACCAGACGATCATCTATACCATCTTCTAAAACCTGAATTTTTTCTGAAAATTCCTGCAGCGTCGTACAACGACGTAATATATATCGTTTATGCGCAAGATTGGCCGCGGTCTGCTCAAGTACTGTGGGAAGCGGCTGATCCGAAAGCCATATGACAAAATGATTTGCATTATCTATATAGACAAGCGGAAATTGAACCATAAAATCACGTTTACAATGCGGGCAGGAAATTCGAAACAAATCGCCCGAAAGACAACGCTCCCGCAGATCCGGATCCTGCTGTGCATGAATGCTTTCATAAATCTCCATTTCAAACGATCTTTTACAATAAGGACAGGTATATGTAACGATACGCGATTGACTCATTTGTTTTCCTTTCATGCGGCTCCCCACTCGACATTGGAAAAGCCATACCCAATTTTCTCCGCCTTCACGGCAAGACTTTTTTCTTCCTGTTTCTGCGCTTCGGAAAGTGATCCGTGAAAGACGGTCATCAGATGAACGACGCCCCCCAATACATACGGCATCGTATACAGCACTTCTCCATTCGCATAGGCGCCATGAGGACTTGAAGTTAATAATTTCCCAACGGCAAACGGCCCGTCAAAATGACGAAGATACATGGGGTACTCATGAATACCCTCTTCTTCCAATATTCCCGCCGAAACCACATCCGGATAAAAGTCATCCCGCAGATGATCCAGACGTCTTTCCTCCCGCGTTTGTTTGAGCGCCATATTTGCATTCTTTTCCATCCGCTCCAGAAAATATTGATTCTTCACCTCCATACGCGCATTAGGCTGAATACATTTCGCCCGCTGATTACGCAACATCGAAGGATCAAAAATACCAAGCATGGCACGCAGGAAAAGTCCACGGTTACAATGATTCCACACGTCGCCTATGCTCAGCACATTAAACTGCAACAATCCCTTGCAGTTAATAAAAGAAGAACACAGCATAAAACAATCCTGTTTTAAAACCGGTTCAACTCCTGTCAGCTTCGAGGCGAAAGCGCCCGCTTCTATAACAACGTATTGATGATAATACTCCCGAAATTCCAGTTCTTTCAGCAGCATGACGCATCTCCGTTTTTACAATAACATGCATTCTGCCGCTTTAGCAATAACATGCAAGCATACTATAAACGATTAAGCACATAAAAAGAAGCTGTTCAAAGCTTCTTATGAAACAAAAGATTTATTTTCAACGCCGATTGCGATTCCCAAACAGACGAAGAACATACAGAAAAATATTGATGAAATCAAGATACAGACTGAAAGCACCGTATATGCCAAGATTTGCTCCTTCCTGTCCATAGCCGCCATTGGTCTGATAATAAATGTTTTTGATGCGTTGCGCATCATATACCGTAATCCCTAAAAACAGAATAATACCCAGATAAGTCAACAGCAACGAATTCCGCACAGCCGGAATAAATACACCCAGCAGAGAAGCCAAAACCAAAACGATCAGGCCGCCGCCCAGCAAAGTCGAAAATCTGGTCATATCCGTATTGGTATAGTGCCCGATGATCGCACAGCTGAAAAACAAAGCCGCTGTAAAACCGAAAGAAATACCGACACTTCCATAATCATATGCCTCCAGCAACACCGAAAAAGTCAAACCGGTAATTGCCGCATACAGATAGAACATACCTTGTGCCTGGGCGGTTGACATCTTTAAAATCCGTCTGCTCAAGTTAAAAACAATGACAAGCTGCGCAATGACGACACCTAAGTACAACATACCCAACATGCCCGGATTTGTATATGCAAGCCGCATAACAATACCCGATGCATGAACCGCATAAGCAATAGCCGCCGTCAGCAACAAGCCGATCCCCATGCGCATATAAACATTGGTCACATATGCCTTCAAGCCCGCCTGCTCATCTACATAAACAGATTTATTTGTCTGAAATTCACTCATTTGCCAAAACTCCTTTCACCGGAACATACCGATATTTATCACTATAACATTCTTTCACCACAATGCAACGCATATGCCGCATCATGCATCAATCCGACACATGCTCCCATTCTTCCAACGCTTCTCCGCAATGGCCGCAATAGCGATCATTCATACCGTTCACATATCCGCAAGCCGGACATATACGACCATCCTGCATCTTTTTATTTTGCAGCCACTGCATGAGCAAGCCGCCGACAATCTGCGCATCTCCATGGCGCACATATAATACCTGCGGCCCGGTACTATTGCTTAATGTGACCATAAGCACTTTCTTACCCGAAGCCTGCACCGTCTTTATATCATGCCGGTAATAAAGCTGCAGATGCCGCTTATCCACATACTGTAACCAATGCTCCGACAAATATAAGCCGGTACATCCGGCAATGGGAATAAACTTTTCCTCTTCAAAAGAACATCCCCGGGCGAGCACCTCTTGTCGCCACGCTTCTAAGCGCAAACGATTTACCGCACCATTACCGTTCATAATAGCGATAATCAAAGCAATGACCATCGGGAAAAAACCAAACAAAACGGAAAATTCCTGAAGATGCAGACAAATCATGATATGCGCCAGATCCAGAAATGATCCCCATATCAAAGCACTCAGAATATAATCCCGACGCAGATATCGAGTTAAGGCATCCGTATGCGGCCGCTTTTTGTTGTCTTTCATGTTTTCCTCCATTGCGCGATGGCCATCATAATCTTTTCTTTTTCCTTTTCATCACCAGCATCAAACCAATGCACCTTCATCTGATGACGAAGCCACGTATATTGCTTTTTGGCATATCGCCGCGAGTGCAGCTGGATTTCCGCTTTTACATCCGCAAGCGATTTTTCACCCTTAAAATAAGATGCGAATTCACGATAACCGATTCCTTGCATCGCCGGATCCTGAAAGGTTACACCACTTGCCAACAAACCCTCCACCTCCTGTACAAGACCGTCAGCGAACATTTTTTCCACCCGCTGATTGATCCGCTCATACAATAATGAACGCTCCCTCGTGCATCCGACAATAAATGCATCATACACCGGATGATGCTGCTGCGCACTGATCAGAACGCTCTGCCTGCATCCCGTCATCTGCAAAATTGACAACGAACGTAACAGACGGCGGCGATTATGCGGATGAATCTTCTTCGCCTGCTCAGGATCCGCTTGACAAAGTCGCGCATATAACGTCTCATTTGATAAGCGTTCCAACGATGGATCAATTGCCGCTTCTTGCTTTGGAAACACATAATCATATAAAAATGCTTTCAGATAAAGACCTGTTCCGCCAACCACAATCGGCAGATTAGAAAGGCGGCGGACACAAGCGCGCGCTTCTTTTTGAAAATCACTGACACTGTAGGCTTCTTGCGGATCGCGAAGATCAAGCAGATCATGCCGAATCTCTTCCATCTCTTCTTTGCGGATTTTTCCCGAACCGATATCAAACCCGCGATAAATCTGAATGCTGTCGCCGCTGATAATCGAACCGCCAAACCTGTGGGCGCAAGCAATGGCAAAAGCGCTTTTCCCCGAAGCGGTTGGCCCTGTGATCATCAATACCTGTTTCATGAGCGAAATTCCCGCGAAATAGCCGCCGCGCTATAGATGATCAACGTTGGATGATGGCTTGCGTCCTGCCAAGGATTTTTACAAGCCGCCAAGCGCTCCAAAAGGGCGATACTCTCTTCTTTGGAAATTGTCTGCCCGATATGCATCGCCTGCCGATATGCCAACTTAGCCATGACCTTTCCTCGTGCTTGAGGTGCGGGATTTTGTTCTTCCTGCTCAAATGCATCCGCTAAGTCCTGCACAAATTCCTGCGGACGATATGTCGACAGCCAGGCGGGCACTTCGCGCACCCGCAGCATGTCCGGGCCGAATTCCTCATAGACAATACCGAATTCTTCTGCCCAGGCATTCAGTTCTTCCAAGCGCTCCACCGTCACGGCTTTCACTTTAACCGTAAGCGGAACCAGCAATGCGGACAATGTCTTTATTTGATGATCTTGCAATTGTTCATATAAAATCCGGGCATGCGCGGCGCGTTGATCAACAAGCGCCAGCCCTTTTTCACAACTGCATACGATCCAACGCCCATGCAGCGATCCAAGAACAGTCAACAGCGGCAATGACGCTTCTTCCTCGTCATTTTTCTCTGCATCATCGCTTTTTCTCACCACATGCGGCGCTTCTTTTGCCTCCATTTCCATTTTTGGAGTAAAAGGAAAGTCCATTTCCGTCTGGGCATAGTATGCAGGCTCTTCTTCCTGCGCCTTCGTACTTACCTGATGGATCAGCTCTATGCCCGCCAAAGTCTGTTTAATCCCATCCCGCAATAAATATTCAAGCTGATTTTCTTTCGACAGGCGGACTTCCCATTTCCCCGGGTGAACATTCACATCCAACAGATGCGGATCCATTTCAATAGACAAAACCGCCATCGGCTGACGATCATGTGCAATAAACGCACTATACCCTTCCTGAATGACACGTTCCAATCGGTACGAACGCACCAGCCGCCTGTTCAGAAAAACCTGCATAAAATTTCTGGAGGCGCGTGTCACTTCCGGCTTCACCAGAAAACCATTGACCTGATAGTCTTCATCTTCCAGATGTATGGGAATTGCATTCTCCGCCGGCATTCTTCCCCAGCATTGAAAAATCACCTCCGCAAGGTCACCGCTTCCGCTTGTGCGAAAAACCTGTCGCTCCCCATTACGCAAAGAAAATGCGATATCCGGATGACATAAAGCAAAGCGCATGATCAGATCCTGAATCAAAGAAGCTTCGTATGCCCCGCTGCGCATATGTTTCAAGCGTGCCGGCGTGCGATAAAACAAGCCTTCCACAATCATGGTTGTACCCTGATCACATGGGTACGGCACCGCTTCCTGCAAACTTCCATAGGCTATTTTAACCCGCGTTGCACTTTCTCCATCCGCTGTCAGCATCGTCACCGCCGCCACGGCACCAATGGAGGGCAGCGCTTCCCCGCGAAAACCAAGCGTATGAATCGCCCACAGGTCATCCGCATCATGAATCTTACTGGTCGCATGCCGCATAAAGCAGGCGGACGCATCCGCGGCATCCATTCCGCTGCCGTTATCACTGACGATGATCTTCTCCAGGCCCCCTTGCGTCAAAGAAACCTCGATGCGGGTACTGCCGGCATCAATCGCATTTTCCACCAGTTCCTTGACGACACCCTGAGGGCGTTCAACCACTTCGCCGGCCGCGATCAGATTGGCAGTCTGTGCATTCAATTGTCTGATTTTTCCCATAGGCTTATTATACCGCCCTCTGTTACAATGAAGCCATGTATATCCTTTCCGAGGCACGCTTTGAAACATGTATCCAAAAATCACGTTTTATCGCCTGTGCTTCGCCGATAGAAGATATGGACGCCGCCCGCATGTACATACTTTCGCTGCGCCGAGAGTTCCATGACGCCACTCATGTGTGCAGCGCCTATATCTGTGGGCAGACAATGCACTCTAATGATGATGGGGAGCCGGCCCAAACAGCCGGGCGGCCGATTCTGGAGCAGATTCAATATGCCGCGATTGATAAGGTCTGCATTTGTGTCGTCCGCTATTTCGGCGGTATTCAATTAGGCATTGGCGGTCTTATTCGCGCTTATGGAAATTGTGCTAAGAATGTATTGCTGCGGGCGAAAAAAGCACGAAAAATAACGATGCGGTTATATACCGTATGTTACCCCTATGCACTGTCCGGAGCATTTGCCGGATGGCTGCGTCGGCATGTCGTCTTTCTAAAAGAAACGTATGGGACAGATGTCTCTGTTTTAATTGCCGCCAAAGATCCGGATATCGAAACACAGATTATGGAACAAAGCAAAGGGCAGGCCGTTGTCACTTTCATTCGTGAACAGGCGCGATTGGTTCCCATAGAAGATCCAGATCCACATCTGTCGTGATGCCGGCAACATGTCCTTTTTCCGTATACTGCCACATGGTAAACCGATAGGGAAAAGACGGATACTGCACTCCATAATTGGCCAGCCAGAAGTCGGTTTCATCTTGCAGTGAAACCATATTGATTTCATCCCGCAGCCAGCTTGCAGAGCCATAAATCAGCGGTACATAACCCGCTTCTTTGATGCGCTTTGCAAAGACGTCGGCAAGATGTGTTTTTTCTTCTCGAGAAAGACTGCGGATACGATCATTTTCATGACTGTATTCCATATCGTAAGCAATCGGCAATTCCACATCATAATCTTTTATCAGCAAAAGTACATAGTCCGCTTCTTCCAGCACCTCTTCTTCATTTACCGCATGTGAAACCCAATAAGCGCCTGTAGTTATACCCGCCGCACGCGCGCCATTCATATTTACACGATAATACGCATCTTCATGCAACAGACCTTGCGTATATCCGCGATACCCAAGGCGAATCATCGCAAACTGTATACCGGCATCTTTTACGGACTGCCAATTGATTTCTTTTTGAATATATGAAACGTCCACACCGATTCTGGAAGTATAGCGGCTATCCGCATATGTATAAAAAGCGGCGTCAGTTTTCAACTTTGTCCAATCATATGTATGCTTATACACGGGATCGGGCGTCAAAGCGGAAGCATCTGACGTCGAACGTGTTCTTCCGCTTTTGATCAGAAAGATGATCATTGCCGAAAAAACAAGACTCATGATCAAAATGAAGCGCAACTTTTGGCGTTGTCTTTTTTTCATATGCCGCCTTTGCATGAATCTATTATAATGAAACAAAATGGATGGCGTACCGATGACAAATTCCTTTATGTCCAGCGTAATCGCTTTTCTGGCAGCCGGCATGTACTTTGCCGCTCCTTTTTTGGCAGATACCAAAAAGGCGCTTCATTTGCGTCTGGGCAGTGAATTTCTCTTTGCTGTTTCTTTTCTTTATTTTTTTGCTTTCTCCGGCATCGTTTATTATGCGCTTTTAACGATGAGCACCCTTATGGCCGCAAAGCTTGAACATAACAAACTTTTTTCGCGAGTTTTCGGACTGAGCGGAACGCTTCTGATTCTCTTGGCAAATGAAGCCGGACAGGCAGGATATATGCTGGCCGTTTCTTTCGGTATTCTGTTTCTGCATCTTGACGATCACCGGTGGATGGTAACAAATGCTTATATTGATGCGCTTTCCGCTTTACTGCTTGCCCGATATTGTCTTTCCACGCACGCATGGATGCAGATGATCTTTGCTGTTTTACTGTTGCTGATAGCTATTATGCATATCTATTCCGCTTTGCAGCTGCAAAGAGCAAGTCATTTCAAAACCGCTGCCGGCGACAAGACAGGAACAAAAGAAAATACGGATGAATAAACTTTTCTATAATTTATTTCTCATACACAAAAAAACGGTGTGCTGAACACCGTTTTTTGATCCACTTTCCAAATTTTTTAATGCTCCTGACCGCCGCTGATCTTGATGTCATTCTTTGTTTCAACAATCGCCGTAATCGCCGCCTGCAATCCTCGTACAATATCATCCAGACTCATGGTTGCCACCGCCCGCTTATTTACCCCCTGTGATGTCATAAAGGGAATATGTATGAAGCCGCTGCGCTTTTCGGGATATTGATGTGCGCATAGATAGCGGACGCCATAAAGCACATGATTGCAGACAAAAGTTCCGGCGGTCGATGAAACCGAAGCCGGAATACCGACAGCCCGAATCCGCTGAACCATGGCTTTAATCGGCAGATTGGAAAAATACGCATCCGGCCCATCCGCATAAATCGGTTCATCCACCGGCTGATTTCCTTCATTATCCGGGATACGACAATCATTCACATTAATGCCGATTCGCTCCACCGTTATATCCGGAAGTCCTCCGGCCTGACCGATAGATAAAATCACATCCGGATTTGTTTCCTGAATTGCTCGCTCAATTACCGCTAATGATTTGTAGATGACCGTAGGAATTTCCAATTTGACGATTGCGGCTTTGGCGATGACATCCGGAAGCAGCTTAACGGATTCGATGGCCGGATTGATTGGCTCTTTGTTAAAAGGATCAAAACCGGTTACCAATATTTTCATACAAAGTCCCCTCTCTTCTCGCTACATATATTCTACACGGCGGACCGCTCTTTATGCCAAGATTACGCATAGAAACAAAACGATCGTTGCCTACGGCTGCAACTCGCCATCCGCATCTATGCTCTATATAAAATTCTCCCGCACCACCTTTATGCAGGAGAATTTTCGCAAACGCATATATCCAATGATTGCGTATTTTTCAGCTTAGAAAGCCAGGATATACATCAGAATAATATGTGCAATGAGCATGAGGATGGCGATCGGCGCCTGCGCTTTGATCACGGCATATTTGTTCTTTGTTTCTAAAAGCGCCGCCGGCATAATATTGAAATTGGCCGCCATAGGCGTCAGCAATGTTCCACAATAGCCGGCTGTCAATCCCATTGCGCCTACAACAATCGGATTGGCGCCCTGCATGATCAAAAACGGAATGCCAATACCCACCGTAATAACAGAGAAAGCGGCAAATCCATTCCCCATGATCATCGTGAAGATCGCCATACCCAGACAGTAAATGATGACCGCCGCCAGATGCGCTCCTTCCGGAACAATGGACGCCACGCCCGAGGCGATAACATCACCGACACCGGCCGCCGTAAATAAAGCTCCTAAAGCGGACAACAGCTGAGGCAGAAAGCAGACCGCCCCCATATTATCCAATAGACGGCTGCCATCGGAAATGATCAGCTTTGCCGGCGCCTTTGTAATTGACAATACAACCAAAATACCGACAATCGCCGAAACGCCGATCGAATTGTTAGCACTGACAATACCCAGCAGGGAAAGAATAACCGATACAAAAGCCAAGATCAGTGCCGGAACAAAAATCTTATAGCCGACTTTATCTGCGTTAGTACGTGTTTCCTGTGGCGTAGGAGAAGCATTTTTTGTTTCCACAACGCCGCCGGTTGCCGTAATGACGGCAATTCCACATAAAGTAACGCCGATCAGCCAGGCGGGAATATACGGTCCGATAATGAAGATCGCGCCCATCACACACCAGAAAATTCCCGTTATATTATGTTTAGCCGTTGCTGTATCTTTAAAGGCCTTGATTCCATTTGCCATAAAAATCAAGCCGATAATGATGTAAAACAACTCCTGCAAAACCGGATTATATATCTGCGCCACTTCGGGCGGAACAACTGTAATTGCCTGTAACATATCCATCCCTCCTTAGCGTTTTGCCGCCTTTTTATAGCGCACGTCCATGCGTTGATCCATCCACAGGAAATAAACCGTGCATATCACCATGCATGTGATGGCAATTGGCCAAGATGCGGCCGCAATGCCGAAAGCATCCACATCATAGCCCTGCGTCGTCAACGTATTGACAATCAAAAGCGTACCGGAAGCTCCCATAAAGCAGTTCTGACCAAAGAAATTACCGAAATTTTCTGTCCCGGCAGCCGTTCCTTTTAACGCATCCGTTTCCTTTTCGTCAGTTAGCACTTCATCGCCATAACGATTGGCAATCGCACCTTCCGCCATCGGCAGAATAATCGGACGAATAAATTGTACATGTCCCCCAAGGCGCAATGAAAATGCCGCCGATAATGTACGAATGACTGTCCATACTGCCAACAGACGACCGGAAGTCAGATTTTTCATCTGCCGGATAAAATCCTTTGCCTTATCACGCAATCCATACCGTTCACAGACGCCGATCACACCGACCGTCAAGGCAAACAGCGTCGCCGTTCGGTTGGTCAGATACGACTGGCCGAAGGTTTCAAAGATGCCGACAAAAGTCATGGATCCATCCATCACCGCAACTAATCCCGTCGCGATGCCGGCCGCAACGACCGTAGCGATCGTATCCCAGCGCAACGCAAAACCGATAATGACAATCAAAATACCAATCAGTTTCAGTAAAGCCATAGAATGCCCCCTCTCCATTATGTATGCGAAAAATCATGCATTCATGGTTATTCTTATTATGACATTGAATAGAACGTGGTTCAATGCGCCGTCTTTCAAACGCATGCGATTATCTGCTTTTTCATTTTCTTTTTTTCATACCGTTTTCAAAAAACATCCGCTTCTAACCGTTTTTTAATATTGTGCGCCGATGGTCATGCGCGGGCAGAATACTGTGCATCGCCTTGCGTATATGAATCAAGTGCAAATCATATTCCTGCAAATTGACACCCAGGCGGCGGGCGCCCTCCAGCCGGCTGACACCTTCCTGCAATAAGGGAATCGCTTCTTTGTCTTTTTCCGACAAGGTCGCTAACGCCGTTTCCAGATTTTCTTTAGCGCACATGTAATGCAGATAATACTCCGGATAGCCCATGCCTTGGGGCGTGGCATATAAATCATAAACCGGTTCTTTTTCACAGATTACCTGATCAAAAGACCACGTTCCCTGCGTATTGCGGCACTTACGCGATAAATTACGAATCTCCTGCAAGATGCGCCGCTTGGCGATGACCATCGCAAAGCCTTCATACGGTCCCGTACTTTCACGATACATATCGACGGACTGCATTAAAAGAATCATCGCTTCCTGCCGCAAATCTTCTGTATATTGCGCGTAAAATGAAAAGTTTCGCAATACCGTGCGCAAAACCATATCGACTTTGGGCTTGTATAAACGCATCAGATGTTGACGCGCCCACTCATCCTGACCATGAATCATATACAGCAGTTCATACGCATTGGTGATCAAATTCATAAATCCCCCTTTCTTAAAGAGGGAAGCGGCTGGCAAAGATACTGTACATCAGAATACCGGCACTGACCGACGCATTCAGCGAGGAGATCTGTCCCTTCATCGGCAAGGACACCACATAGTCGCATTCTTTACGCACCAGACGGGAGATTCCTTTCCCCTCGTTACCGATAACCAATACGACGTTGAAATCATATTGCAGTGAGCGATAATCCTGACCATCCATGTCCGCGCCGACAATCCAATAGCCCATTTTCTTCAAACTTTGCAAAGTCCGTGTCAGATTGGTAACCGCCGCGCATCGTACCGTATCAATCGCACCGGCGGAGACTTTGGCAACGACCGGCGTCAGACCGACATTGTGTGTCTTTTTAAAAATCACACCATCTGCCTGTACCGCATCTGCTGTCCGTAAAACGGCTCCCAGATTATGCGGATCTTCCAGCTCATCCAGCAAGATGAGAAAGCCATGTTCCCCATGTTTGCCTTCGACAAGATCGGCGAGGGCATAAAGCGGATAGGGCTGAATCTCCACCGCCGCTCCCTGATGGTTGCCTGCTTTGGCCATCGTATGCAGACGACGCCGATCAACATAGGTGACCGGTACAGAGCGCTCTTGTGCCAATTGTTCGAGCTGCGCATCATGCATCGCAAGATAGACGCGCAACACCTTCGTATGGCGATCAGACAATATCTGGCGTACCACCTGCTTCCCGTACAATAATTGTGTCATGCCTTCTCCTTCACCAGCTTCCATACTTGATCCAGTAATGCTTCAATACGTTCCATATCCTGCTGCAGTTCCCACATGCCCAAAATGGCCTCAAAGCCTGTTGAAATTCGATAAATACGCGAAGATGTATGACGGGGAAGCGTACCGGTATGCTCATTGCGCCCGCGCCTGAATACCTCTTCTTCCGCTTCCGTAAACCAGCCGTTCTGATGCAGAAATTCATAAAAAGAAGCTTGCGCAATGGCGCTGACAAAGCGAATCGTTTCTTTCTGCAAGCGCATGCCGATGCCGGCACGCTCCTGAATTAAACGTTTGCGAACAGCCAGCGACCACGTCGCATCCCCAAGATAGGCAAGTGTCCGGCCGTTGATCTCTTGATAATTCATATCGCAATTCCTTTTGCCTGCAGCATCTTTCGCCAGATATCCGCTTGCGCAAAATCTTTCATTTCTCTGGCTTGTTTCCATGCGGCATAATTTTTACGATCTTCTTCCGTAATAACCGGTTTCTCCACAACGATTCCCAAAATATCCAGCATTTTTTCCACACTGTTCCCCAACATGAAAGCCTGCGTCCAGTCTGTTTCCTTTTGTCGCATCACGGCATTCAGTTTTTTCATGGTTTCAAACAATACGGTATACGCATTCGGGGTATTCAGATCATCATCCAGCTGATCCAGAAAGCGGCGATAGGAGGCTTCCTCTATCTCCGTGCCCACAGCGACATCTTCCAGCATCGCTTTTATGGCCAGCTGCTGTAATGGCGTCAACACTTTATTCAACTCTTTACGCGCCGTTTCGATCGCTTCATCTGACAAGTTCAACTCTTTACGATAATGAACCGAGCTCATGAACCAGCGTGTCAGATTTGTACCCAATTTTTGAATGACATCCTTGGCCCAAAGGGTATTGCCCAATGACTTTGACATTTTCTGGCCATCAATATTAATCATCGCATTATGTATCCAATAATTGGCCAGAGCATTATGATGCAGGCATTCTTGCTGAGCAGCTTCATTTTCATGATGCGGGAAGCGAAGATCCATACCGCCGCCATGAATATCAATTAACGGTCCTAAATTTTTATTGATCATCACGACACATTCGGTATGCCATCCCGGTCTTCCTTTTCCCCATGGACTGTCCCAGCGAATACCTTTATCCGTTTTCTTCCAAAGAGCGAAATCATAGGGATTCCGTTTGTCCTGCTTGACATCAATGCGCGCTCCCGCTTCCAGCGCCTCCAACTTTTGGTGTGAAATTTCTCCATAGTAAGGATCGGCGTCTACAGAAAAATATACGTCGCCGTCATTGCCGACATATGCCGCGTCAATAGAAACAAGCTGCTGAATAAAACGGATAATATCTTCCATTGTTTCCGTAACCCGCGGTGTATAATCCGGCTGTTGTGTATTTAACATCGCTCTTACTTTCTTGTATGCTTCAATATAACGATCGGCAATCACCGCTTCGCTTGTTCCCTCTGCAATTGCCTTATTGATAATTTTGTCATCAACATCTGTAAAGTTGCTGACATACGTAACGGTATAGCCCTCCGCTTCCAACAAGCGTTTTAATACATCAAAGACAACCATCGGACGTGCATTGCCGATATGCGCCTGATTATAGACTGTCGGCCCGCATACATACATATCCACGTGACCCTCATGTATCGTTTTAAATTCTTCAACGCGTAATGTTTTTGTGTTATAAAGTCTGATCATCATTCCTTCTCCCAAATAAAAGCGGCGCATCCAAAAAGACGCTGCCGCGCGGTTCCACTTTTCTATTTGCTCAAAACCGTAACGTGTGTGACCGTCTTTCCATTGCCGGAAAGCCCCTCCAGAGCGCATTGATATCTCCCGTGCCGGATGTTTTCACCTTCCCACCCTCTCTTGAAGCACTTTGTATATCTCTTTCTCATTCACGAGGTTTATGCAAAGTATAGCACAGCTGTTCTTAAGATCAAATCCCGCCCCGTTCGCTATTGTAAATGCTAAAATAGCTCATAGAAAAGAGGACTATTGAATGGCTTGTACAACCTTATTGGTAGGGAAAAATGCTTCCTTGAGCGGTTCTACGATGATCGCTCGCAATGAAGACTCCGGTTCGGGGTCTTATTGTGCAAAAAAAATGCGCACTGTCCGGCCGGATGAACAACCTTCCGTATACAAAAGCGTTCTGTCTCATTGTACGATTCCGCTTCCCGACGACCCCTTACGCTATACATGCATGCCTAATGCTCTGCCTCATGAAGGCGTATGGGGGGCGGCTGGCGTCAATCAGGCAAATGTTGCCATGACCGCTACGGAAACGCTCACTTCCAACGCTCGTGTACTGGGAGCGGATCCGCTTGTTCGATATGTTGCGGCAACAAAGGATCAGCCGGAAGTGATTGGAGGCATAGGTGAAGAAGATATCGTCACGTTGACGCTTCCTTATATTCATTCGGCACGGGAAGGCGTGATGCGTCTGGGCATGCTGCATGAGAAATATGGAACATATGAAATGAACGGTATCGCCTTTCAGGATATTGATGAAATCTGGTGGTTTGAAACCGTAGGCGGTCATCATTGGATTGCACGCCGCGTTCCGGATGATGTATATGTCGTGATGCCCAACCAGCTCGGTATTGATTTTTTCGATCTAAAGGACGCCTTGAATCAGGGAAAAGAGTATCTGTGTTCAAAGGATCTGAAAGAATTTATTGAAAAAAATCATCTAGACGTACTTGATAACGATACTTTTAATCCGCGCCATGCTTTCGGCTCGCATAGTGATGCGGATCATGTATACAATACGCCGCGCGCATGGTATATGTGCCGTTACTTTAATCCGCATACGTTTTCCTGGGATGGCTGCCATGCAGACTATACGCCGGAAGCGGATAACCTGCCGTGGTCTTTAAAACCGGAAAGAAAAATTTCCGTAGAAGATGTAAAGTACATTCTTTCTTCCCATTACCAAGGCACACCGTACAATCCTTATGCAAAATCCGGCGATCTGCGCGGAAAATATCGTTCCATCGGCATCAATCGGAACAATTTCCTCTCCTTATCGGAAATCCGTCCGGATATGCCCCAAGAAATGCAGGCAATTGAATGGGTCGCCTTCGGCTCTAATGTTTTCAACGCCTTTGTACCGTTATATGCCAATATTGATCATGTGCCTGCCTACTTTGCCAATACGACCCACATCGTAACAACCGACAATTTCTATTGGGCAAATCGCATCATCGGTGCACTGGCGGATGCGCATTATGATCATTGCCGGCAACACATTGAACGCTATCAGGAGACAGTCAATGCCAAGGCACGGGAAATCATTCATCGCTTTGACACGCTATATCTTTCTGATCACATTTTGAAAACAGAAGAAGCGAATCAGGAAATCGAACAAATGATTCGCGAGGAAACGCAAAAGGTACTCGACAAAGTTTTGAAGACCGCTTCGGATCATATGCGCAATGCTTATGCAAGAAGTGATGCCTGAAACAAAACAGGTAGTGGAAAACAGTAAATCTTTCTTTTCGATTTGCTGTTTTTTATTTCCTGCATATTATTTCCGCTTGTATGCTAAAAAATGACGACCCGTCCAACTTGCACTAATCGTCACCCATATAGATCAATTTAGCATAAGCAGATGTATTCTTCATTTTTTAAGAAATCATTTTTCTAAAATGACTCAGAAATATTGAAGCCGAATACAACATCCAACTCTTTTAACAATTCTTCTGTTTTATCGTCAAATTCCGCCTCGTTGACATCAATTTCTGCACAAAGATATGCTTTCCCTTCATCACGAATGTCCGAATACAAAAAGGCACTGACAGGCTGTTTCTTCTCATTCAAATACTGTACCGTTTTGATTGCAATCGTATTCTCATCCGCCGTGTAAGTTTCTCCAAACAGGACATCGGTATAATTTTTCTTTGATGCTTTTTGCTTAAATTCTTCTATCATTTTTTCGTTCGCTTCCAATGCCGTATCAGCTTGCTTTATATGGACACACACCGATATCCCATGCGCACTTCCGTGCAAAGAATAAATATCCTCTTGTTTGTAATTTTCTTCATATGGAACATAGCCGTTTCTAAGCAAATCTCCAGCAGAGAAACCATCTTCATAAGCACCGATTGCAATATGATTAAAATCGGGAGCTTTGTGATAAAGCTGTTGTAACACTTCTATTTTTTGTGTATCTGTTGATGCTTTGTTATATGTAGGTACTTTATCGCCGGAACGAGTTTGTTTAATGCCATACAGAATACCTCCCCCTATCATAAATGCAGATACCACCACTGCAATCATTGTTGCTTTTTTCATTACTTTAAGCCCTCCTCCTTAAAATGTGTCTGCTTTTAAATGCTGCACGATTTCGTCTTGTGCCAAAAACAATACATCTCCGTTAACAAGACACATATCATCTTAACAAAACGCTTCATTTGGTTCGACTGTTTTTTATCAAATCCCTTTATTGTCATACATAGCTTTAAATCAATATAATCCATGGCAAAGCCAAGTGTTTCAGGGGGCTAAATGGTTACAGGTGGATAACAGAATTTCATGTTTCACGGGGCAAATTATGGTTATTAGAAAAATGACAGTAGATGATTATGACAAAGTATATAATCTGTAGATGTCCTGTGTTGGAATGTGGCTTAACAATCTTGATGATTCCAAGGAAGGAATTGATAAATTCATTTTAAGAATTCCGAATACCTGTCTTATTGCAGAAAATGATTCTGTGATCACCGGTGTAATTATGGTTGGAAACGATGGAAGGCGCAGATATATTTATCATACCGCCATTCACCCTGATTATAGAAAACAGGGTATTGCTAAAAAACTTGTAAATACCGCAATGAATGAATTATCTGCGTTGGGAATAAATAAAATTGCACCGATTGTCTTTGACAGAAATGAGACAAGAAATGCTTTCCGGAAAAGCCGGGGATTTATAGTAAGAAGCGAATTGGTGTATCGAAATAAGCATCCGCTGAGGTTTTAAGAATTGGCACATAATTTCCGGCGCATCGCAGAAAAACAATTAATAAAAGCAATAACACAACAACTTGCGAAACAGTAATTTTTGAATTTATTATTCTGCTCCATTTTTTCATAAACCGCACGTTGTTTTTTTCTTCTTGGCGTACAATATTTTCCGGCCATATGCAGAAGAACTAACTATATAGGTTGGTAAAGGAATACGATCACCACCATGCATTTGATGAATCATATTTCTAATTCCCTTATATCTATCCTTTTCAGTAGAAATAAGGCCATCTACATCTACAGCTAAAGCATATAATTCTCTAGCTATAGAACTATCTCTAGTCTTACCTGCATAACTAATAGGACTCATTAAACTAAAATTATCTCTTTTAACTACTTCATCTAATATATCTAAATTATCTGTTAAAGTATATCTTAATATTCTAACTTTACCATTCTCTTTTTTCTCATCGGTAACTTCTACAATAATGCCATTATATTTTCCTTTTACATATGTATCTTTTTCTTCAAATGATCCTATAGGAAAAATATCTCTATAAAAATCCTTAATAATTAATCTCTTTAAAATTCTCATCTAAATAATCAGTTATATAACTCATACTACTCTCCTATGGGCGTTATATTGTCAATGAAGTAAATGCACATTTTTATTTTAATTTTAACAAGTGATTTTTTGCAAATAATAAATATTTAAATTTTTGGTTGATTGAACTATGTAGAGAGGAGAGAACAATAAGTAATATTTGAAATGATAGCAACTATTTCGTATCTTTTATAATCAACAATTTACAAATGTATAGTATTTCACTAAACGTATAATTGTATACTTTTATTAACTGCTATTTAAGTATTTTAAATAAAAAAAAACTTATTATCATAAATTATAGAAAGGAGATGCCACAATGATTTTAATTCAAGAAAAAGACAACAATAAAAGTGCTGTCAGAGTAGTAATGATTCTTAAACAAGATCCTTGCTGTACTCAACGTGCATAATTAGAGTTCTTTGTGGTAAAGCTTAGGCATAGATGTCTAAGCTTCTTTGAAATTTATGGATTATAAATGGTCTGTATTTAATTTTATTGTAAAATCTGAAAAAAATATAATTATTAAAAACATGCTAAATGGTGCAATTGTAAAGTTAGAGAAGGAGGTGTATGAAAACATTAATAAATATGTAGATGAGGGTTTAAAATTGAAGGAAGATAATAAAAAGATTTTTAAAATACTAAAAGAGCAAGAAATTATAATTAATGCAACTTGCAATGAAAAAAAAGAATATATTGATTTATTAGAAAAATTTGTAAAAGAAGATAAAGTTTTAGGAGTAATAATTTCTACTACTTATGGTTGCAATTTTAAATGCCCATATTGTTTTGAATCTGGAATTGATAGAAATAAGAAGTTTGATTTACAGGATGTAAATAAAATATCTTCATATGTCGAAAAGTATATAAAAGACAATAGTTATATAAATAAAGCAAGTATTACACTTTTTGGCGGAGAACCAACACTGAATTGGAAATTTTCAGAAGAAATTATAAATAAATTATCAAAACTTTTTGAAAAAAATAATATAGGTTATTCGGTTTCAATGACATCAAATGCATTTTTATTAGATGATCAAAAATCAAAGTTTTTATTTGAACATAATTGGAAATCTGTAGAAATAACTCTTGATGGCCCTAAGAAAATTCATGATACAAGAAGGGTTTTATTAAATGGTACTGGAACATTTGATAGAATATACAAAAATATAAAAAATATATTAGAAAAAAAATATCTACATTCAATAAATTTAAGAATAAATGTTAGTGAAGATAATTACACATATATACCTGAATTACTAAACAAATTAAAAAATGACTTTGGTACTGAAAAAATTAATATTTCTTTAGGTCTTATTACTGATACTTTGCAAAATACGGTAGCTCACAACTATATTTCAACAGTTAAAATAACAGAAGAAAATTGGAGTAAAACATATATCGAACTGTATGATTTATTAAATAAATTAGGATTTAAAACAGATGACTTCTATACATTAGATGGATATTGCTTTGCAAAAGAAAGAAATTCATTAATTTTCTGCCCAGATAATAAAATTTATAAATGTGAGTCAATGATAGGAAGAAAAGATTGTATTGAAGACGATTTGATAAATCCATCATATAATAATAATTCATATTTGAATCTAAATTTGATAAAAAAGTGTCTAGATGAAAAATGCCCATTTGTTCCAGTTTGTTTGGCTGGTTGTACATTTGAATCATTAGTAAAATATTCAGATATTAATAAACGAAATTGCAGAAGAGATATGTATACATCTATAAATAAAGAAATTATAGAAAGAGTATATAAGAATGCTTGATTATAAAAAAATTAGAAATAGATATTTCGTATTTTTATATGCTGTAAGTAGTTTTTTTTATAAAGGATTAATAATAATAGTTCCATATTTAACTCAAAAAATAGTTGATTTTGCAATAGATAAAAATTTTAATAAAGTTTATAAATATGGTCTCATTAGTATAATTCTCTCTATTATATTAATCTTATTGATGTATTTTATTTCTAAAATTGTTGTTTTAATATATGGAAAAATTGACTATTCTTTAAAAAATGAAATTTCTAAGCGAGTTTCATTTGGTGAATTTGATGAAGTTAAAAGTAAAGAATTTGGATATTATTTACAAAGACATAATTCAGATATAAAAGAAATAGAATTTTTATATTTTGAAAAAGAAATTGATTTGATAATTAATATTTTATATTTTATTGGTTTATTTTATTCAATGTTCAGAATTAGTTCTACTTTATCTATAGGACTAATGATTACAATCCCTATATTTATTCTTGCAAATAAACTATACATTCCAAAAATTGAAAAAAATGCAAATGAATATTTAAAAGCAGAAGAAAATTTAAATAATACTTTTGAAAAGATATATAACAATGGTCATGCTGCACGTGCTATGCATTTAATTAATAACATGTATAGAGAATATTATTTAAATAATGAAAAGTCTAAAAATAAGATGATTTCATATTATTTAAGTGACGAAAAATATAATGCTTTTTTCGTTAACGGCATATTGAATATATGCAATACATTAATATATTTTTTAGGTGGATTGCTCGTTTTAAATGGAGCCGTTTCAGCCGGATCTCTTATTGCTTTTGCAATATATTTTTCTAGAATTTGGTCACCAATAGAATTCTTTTTAGGATTTAATAAAAAAGTAGCCA
>CAUTVM010000023.1:0-20289 GCA_963541855.1 uncultured Erysipelotrichaceae bacterium | reverse complement strand
CATGCCTTGTTATATTTCTTTTTTTATCCTTGACAGTTCATAGTTGGTCTCCTTTATCTTTTTTTGATTATTTCCCGACCCATATGTTCTGTCAATATCGTATACCGCATATTTTTACACTACGAAACGGTATGATTAAAACAAAAAAGCCCGATGATATTTCGGGCCGATCTAACATTTTTATGCATCGTCATGTCCGGGAGACGGTTCATGTTCATTGTAACGATCATATACGCGTGATACGGACGTATGATTCTGAATGGCGTCGATAGTCTCGGAAAGAACATCCGCCATGGTCAGGCAGGTAATTTTTGAGGTTCTGTTTCGCTGCTGATCGGAGAGCGGAATCGTGTCGGAAATGACAACCTCCTTTATCGGTGAGGCTTCTATTTTTTCCAGTGCGTCTCGTGAAAAAACACCATGCGTAATACCGACATAAATATCCTTTGCGCCATGGTCCTTCAAAATTTTGGCAGCCGCACATAATGAACCGGCCGTATCACATATATCATCTACAATGATGCAGATTTTACCCTGCACATCGCCGATCACATTCTGCGCCTCCACCTCATTGGGCCGCGGACGTCGTTTATCAATAATGGCAATCGGCGCATTTTTCATAATGTTTGCCAAGCGGCGCGCCCGAACGACACCGCCATGATCCGGTGAAACGACAACCAACTCTTCACAGGGAATACATTTATCCAGCATATAACGGCCTAAAATCGGCACCGCTGTCAGGTCGTCAATCGGAATATCAAAATATCCCTGAATCTGCGCCGCATGCAGGTCAACCGTGACAACCCGATGTGCCCCCGCGACTTGTAACAGATTAGCCACCAGTTTTGCCGTAATCGGCTGGTGTGCATCCGCCTTGCGATCCTGGCGGGCATATCCATAATATGGCATGATGACATTGATTTCCGCCGCACTGGCCCGCTTCAGAGCATCAATGCATACAAGCACTTCCATCAGATGCTCCGTAACCGGCGGGCAGGTACTTTGAATGATAAACACCGAACGGCCGCGAACCGTTTCCTGCGGTGTCACCATGATTTCACCATCCGCGAAATGATCAATCTTGATGCGTCCTAACGTCAAGCCCAGATTCCGGGCGATTTTTGCCGCAAGATTCGTAGAACTGGTGAGAGCGAAAAGCACTGTTTCCTTGACCATGTATCTTCTCCCTTTAGTTAGCGCATGCCCATTGTGGAACCGTCCGTAACCTGCGCATCCACGAGCATCGTCCCCGGCAAAATTGTAACATTGTTTCCGATAATTGTGCGCCCATAGATGGACACTCCCGGATGAATCACAACATCATGACCGATTCGAACATACGGGCCAATATATGTCGCCAAAGGATCAACCAGGGTAACCCCCGCCTTCATCCATGCATGATTGATCTTCTCCCGCAGCCATGTGGATGCTTTCGCAAGCTCTACAGGATCATTTACCCCCTGCACCTCATTTGGATCCGGAGCGATGATCGCTTTGACCTGTAATCCTTTTTTCAGAAAAATTTCCACCAGATCGGTGATGTAATACTCGTGCTGCGCATTATCCGCGGTCAATTCTTTCAAACCGGCAAACAGTGCTTTATTTTGAAAGGCGTAAATTCCTGTATTGATCTCGTGAATTTCTTTCTCCTTTTCTGATGCATCTTTCGCTTCCACAACTTTTAAAACCTGCCCTTGCCGGTTGCGTACAATGCGCCCATAACTTGCCGCCTCATCCAAAATAGTTGTCAAAATCGCCATATCCGCATTCTTGACGCCCTCATATAAAGACACTAACGTATCTGTCTGTATTACCGGTGCATCCCCGTTGATGACGATCGTCGCTCCATCTTCATTTTCCAATTGTTTCGCCTGCATAACTGCATGTCCCGTTCCCAGCTGCGGCTCTTGTAAAGCAAAATCACACTGCCCTGCAAGAACTTTTTCCACCTGTGCATGGCCATATCCGGTTATCGTTATGATTTTTTCCGCACCCGCTTCTCGCAGATGGTGCACGATGAATTCCACCATTGGCACTTCCAATATTTTGTGCAGTACTTTCGGCAGCTCTGAGTGCATCCGCGTTCCTTTTCCGGCCGCCAACACGATCGCATTTTTTTGCACGATTACTCTCCCTTCTTTGGTATTATATGTTCAAACGGACAGAATACGTGTCATCCGCGTAAAATACTTACGATATCGAAATTGATCACAAGCCGCCAACAGCAGACGGTGTGATCGCGTAATGCCGAACACCGTTGAACCGCTGCCGGACATCAATACGCCCTCAAAGCCAAATGCCGTCAATTGTTCTTTCACTTCCCGTATTTCCGGCACCAGCTGCATCGACACTTGTTCCAAAGAATTTCCCAGATGGGATACGACACCCCAAAAATCTTGTGCCATCAATGCTTTTTTCATTCCGTACACATCCGGATGCATATATTCTTGTTGATCCAAAGCTTCAAAAGCAATCTTTGTTGAAATACCGCGCCGCGGTTTGACAAGCAACACAAAAAAATCAGGATGACAGACAAACGGTTCCAGTATCTGTCCTGTTCCCTGCACCAGACAAGGTTTGTTAAATACACAAAACGGCACGTCGGAACCGACTTCTTTTGCCCGCTGAATGAGCTCTTGACTTGAAAGCTGCAGATTTTCCAGGCGATTGATGATACGTAAGGCCGCCGCCGCATCCGCACTGCCGCCAGCCAACCCCGCCTGGGTCGGGATATGTTTTTGGAGTGTGCATGCATATTGACCGCTTATGCCATCATACTTCTGCATCACGCGGATCGCTTTGATCACTGTATTTTTTTCATCCAGCGGCAAATAATCTCGATTCAGGGCGATGGACAGATGATCATCATGAACCATTTCCAGCACATCATAAAAATCAATCGGCGCCATAATCATCCGCAGTTCGTGATAGCCATCCTCCCGGTGCGAAACAACATCCAGACATAAATTGATTTTAGCGTATGCGCGCTCTCTCATATTTTTCTGATCTCCTGTGCAGCTTGAAAGAGTAAAAATAACGTGTCCACATGCAGTTGCTGCGGGCGAACACTTTCTTTTATGCCGGTTTTTTTCAAGGACGCCAGCGCTTGGGCACTGCTCATGCCAAGATTGTTTTTTAAATTATTTAAAATTGTCTTTCGCCGTTGGCCAAAGCAGCCGCGGATGAAAGCGAAGAAATCCCGCACATCTTGAGGTGACTCTTTTTTTCGCACAAACTGCAAAATGATAGAGTCGACTGTTGGCGATGGATTGAAGCTGCGCCCGGGTACATTGAAAAGCTTGCGGATTTCGTAGAGATATTGTCCTTCTGCCGTTAATGCACTGTATTGTGCTTCTCCCGGTGCGGCCGCAAAACGTTCGCCGACTTCTTTCTGCACCATGACCGTCAAATATGTAAGCAGCGGCTGCTCAAACAGCTTAAAGAGCACCGGTGTTGTGATGTAATATGGAAGATTTGCACATACGCTGACCTTCCCGTATGTTCTATACAGTTCTTTGATTTTCGCATCTATATCCGCGTGCAGAAAATCTTGCAAAACAATTTCCACATTGTCATAGGAGGCCAGCGTTGAATGCAGCACTTTGACCATATCCGGGTCAACTTCATAGCAGGTCACATGCCGTGCGGTAAGTGCCAGGGCTTCCGTAAGAGCGCCAAGTCCGGGGCCGATCTCAATGACGGCTCCTTTGCATTGTGCTTCTTGTGCACAACGTTTTACAAGCATCGGATCGACTAAAAAATTCTGCCCCAATCCTTTCTTTGCTCGTAAATCAAATTGTGTCAAAATTTCTTTGGTTCGCGATGGCGTCGCAATCATTTTGCTTTCTTCCACTGTGTGATCTCCTTTGCGACTTCATCCTTGCTTATGCCCAGACAGTTCAGGCGATGCTTCATCGTTTTGGCGGTGCCCATCCCGATATGATAATGATGCCCGATCCATTTTCGTATACGGAGGCTGTTTTCTTTTCCGGATATTCCCAGTTCATAAAGATCAGCATCGCTTAATTCTCCCGATGGATGTTCTTCTAACTGAATCAATGCGCCTAATGCCGCATCCAATGTTTCTTTGGACGCATGTTCCACGCCGACTTTATGTTTGGTATGGGCGTCCTTTTTGTCTACAAACGCATGCTGACATCCCGGTACGTGCTGATGAATACAATTGCGAATGCGATTGCCGGCAGAATCGGGATCGGTAAAAATGATAACACCACGTATTTTCTGCATCATGGCGATGCAGGCAAGCACTTCTTTTCCCAGATGGGATCCGCCGGTTTCAATCGTGTCACAATCATAGTATTTCTTTAATTTTTCTGTATCGTGATGACCTTCCACCACGATGACCTGTTGAATATGCTTTTTCATTTTTGCTCCAGAAAACGTATCCAATTGGCTTGAATCTGTGCCGCCATATCTTTTAAAGTAATTCCCCGCAGCATCGCCATCTTGGATACAATATATGGAATGTTGGCCGGTTCGTTCCGTGTTCCTCGAACCGGTTCAGGCGCCATATAGGGACAATCGGTTTCTGACAGAAGATAACGGGCGTCAATTTCTTTTGCCACCTCTTGGCTGTGACGGCTGTTTTTAAACGTCAACGCGCCGCCTAAAGCGATATAGTAACCCAGCTTTGTAAACTCTATGGCCATTTCTTTTGAGCCGGAGAAACAATGCAGAAGGCCATGGGTGCGGTGTGCTTTCATGATGTTATATGTATCTTGCATGGCTTCGCGGCTATGGACGAGAATCGGCTTATGGAGTCTTTTGGCCAATTCGATCTGTCGTATAAAGAGGTCCTGTTGGCTTTTGTGTATCGTCGGTTCTTTTTCCCAATAATAATCAAGGCCGATTTCACCGATACAGGAAATCCGCGGATCACGGGCGATTTGTTCCAATCGGTTCCAGTCGTTTTCCGTATAAGTGGCTGCTTCATCCATAAAAATACCGGTCGCAACGGAAAAGCCTTCGTTGGGATGGGCATCCAAAAAGGTCAGCGCCTGTTGTGCTTCTTTTTCAGACAAAGTGATGATCATGATCTGTTTCACCTGCGCCTTTTTTGCACGGCTTAAAACCGCATCCAGATCTTCAAAAAATTCTTTCCCCATTAAATGCGCATGTGTGTCTACAAAATTCATAATCACCTACTTTCCTAAACAAAAGCGTGAAAAAATTTCATCCAGCAGATTTTCGCGGCCTGCTTCTCCATTGATTTGCTTCAGCGCTTCCCAAGCTTCCTGCAAGTCCATCGTCACCAGATCCACGCTCGCTCCGTCTTCAAGGCTGTGCTGTACTTCTTCCATCGCGTGATATGCCTGCATAGCCAGAGCAATCTGCCGTTCATTATTAAATGTGTCGCTTTTTGCTGAAAGCACGCCCTCGGCATATTTCTCTTCAATCGCTTTGATCAGTGGTGAAAGATCGCCTTGGGCGGCGGAGATTGACAAGGTGCTCGGCGTTTCTTTCAGATCTTTTTTATTATATACAATGATCCGGTTATAACTTTTTGTTTCTTCCAATAATTGCCGATCTTCTTCTTGCAGTTCTTCATGCCCATCCAAGACCAGCAGAACGAGCTGTGCTTTTTTTAAAACTGCTCGTGTTTTTTCCATCCCGATCGCTTCCACCTGATTATCCGCCGTATGGATTCCGGCCGTATCAATCAGATGCAGTGTCAGATCGCCAATGCGAATGTCTCCTTCTACCAGATCGCGTGTAGTTCCGGCAATATCGGTCACGATGGCTTTGTCTTCTTCCAGCAATGCATTCAGCAGGGAAGATTTCCCCACATTCGGACGGCCGATAATGACTGTATCAATGCCGTCTCTGACAAGCATTGCTTTTTGTGCGGTCTGAATGAGCCGATGCAGATTTTCATTCCATGTTTTTACTTTCGGAAGTAATTCCTCTTGAACCAGCTGGTGGACATCATCATATTCAGGATAGTCAATATTCACTTCAATCTGCGCGATAATCTGAGTCAGATCTTCTAATAGTGGCGCCAGTATCCGCTTCACGGATCCGCGTAATGCACGCATGGCGCTGTTGGCGTTGACTTCATCTGTAGCTCTGATCAGATCGTTCACGCTTTCAGCCTGGGAAAGATCCATCTTTCCGTTCAAAAAAGCGCGTTGTGTAAATTCACCGCGTAAAGCTAACCTTGCGCCAGCGCCCAACAGCAGCGATAAAATTTTTCGGGCAATGTACATGCCGCCGTGGCAGTTGATTTCAATGACATCTTCGCCGGTGTAACTGTGCGGTGAGCGGAAGATGGAAAATAACACTTCGTCTACCGGCTGCTCATGTTCCATAATATAGCCGTGATGAATCGTATAACCTTTTGCGTTTGCCAGGTCGATGGAAGAAATCGTCTGTACAATCGAAAAGCACTGTGGTCCTGAAAGGCGCACAATTGCCACTGCGCCCGGTGCCATGGCGGTTGCGATCGCAACAATCGTATCGGTTATCATCGGCTTTCTCCTGTCTCAATATGCAGGCGTTGTCCATCGCCTTTCGGCTCAATTCCATGAAATTGAATTTCGTTATTTTGGCAATATAGAAAGGCCGCAAATCGCTGTGCTTGAGCAAGAGAACTGCATCGGTTTTTTACACGGCTATTGAAAATCAGGATTGTTTTCTTTTTTTGAACGACTGCCGTCACGGTTTTCAGATCAGCATATGGAATTTCATACAGCTTTCGATCATAGACAAGCATACGATTTTCCAAAAGGAAGGCGTGATGAATGACTGTGCTGTGATCATACGCTTGCCAATTATATTGCCGCATCAGGCAATGTATTGCGTGTCTTTGATCCCATTTATAAATGAGCAGGAGGATAAATATAAGCACTACGGAAAAGAGAGCGAGAATACGGAATTGTTCTATGTGTGTTTTTAAAAAGATCATCATGAAGGCAAATGAAATACCGACGCAAAGCGGTAGAATCACGACATATTTCATCACCACAAAAGAACGGATATAGGTTTTTGTCATGGATCTATTATAACGTATGCTGAAATTGCCAACTTGAAAGATCATCTGAAATATAGACGGTTGTTTACAGATTCATTTCATGTGGATTTTATTTTTTCCACTTATGCTTCATGGCGGCCTGTTTCCAGATTTCGCGATTCTCTTCGGTATCTGCGGGCTCGGATTCTCCGAATATTGATTTGATCCAATGGCCGTCCGTCGGGTTGGGGAAGAGAACATATGTCACGCCATAGAGGTCTTTGTCCTGGGTCATCAGGCGGTTGCGTTCATCTACATCCGAAACATAATATCGGCGGCTGAAATCATTCAGATTGTCTCCCAGTTTTACGATGATATGATGTGTTTCTGCAATTTTATTTTGAATTTCCTCTTTGTTGGAAGTATCCATGAGCACAAATAAGTGTTCTTTGTCTGCATACGGAAAGCTTAATGCCTTGATATTATTTAATGCATATTCGTAGGTTTTTTCACCCTGATCGCGGCTGGTGACGTAAAATACTTCCACATGATTATCTTGGCAGAAGTCCAGAAATTCTTTGGCACCGGCTGTCGGTGTCATTTTGTTTTCCGGAATCCATGCGTCCCAGATTTCATCGTCAAATGCCTCATTGCCCTGTTCAATCAGATAGCCCCAGTATTCCAAGGGAGTGGCCAATGTATCGTCAAAGTCTGTAACGATCGCCAGTGGCTTATCTGTATCTTTATGGTTTTTCAATGCTTCCTCGACATGCATTTTTGCAATGTTGAACCCCTGATAATACAAGGCGTTATATTCGGCGGCATTTTGTTTCCAAGCAACCGCGACCATATAATTATTGAGGTTATTCGCATTTTGAATTTTTGTGTCTGCCGATGCGGCCGGAGCATTAGGAGTCCCTGATCGGACTTGCGCGCATCCTGCTGCAATCACTCCCAGCAGAATACATAAGCATAGCTTTTTCGCTTTATTCGTCGTGTCATACCCTCCTTTTGCCTCATTATGGGATTGTGGATCAAGTGTTGTCAATTTGCTGTTGGGAAGCTCTTTGTTACATCATTATTTTGCATTTGCACTTTCGAAGTCATAATTTGGATCATAAATCTTCATTGCTTTTTCAAGCTGTTCAAAATGGCAGCAGCTTTTCAACTTCTTGGGATGAAGTCTTCCGGTTCTATAGCATTTGTATAAGGTGCATGCTTTTTCTTTAAACGATGTTGATGCGTATTGCACCATAGTCTTTGCCTGATGAACGACATCAATATATTTTCAGCTTTGAACTTCATCTCATCTTATGTACTAAAAATCGCCCCATAAAAAAACAATCTTTCCGTGATTCCTCACTTCCGGATTGCTTGCTTGACCTGTTTAGCTTTAGCATTTCTGCTCCGTCTGATTTTCATTAGACTTCTTCACACACTTGCTACAGTATGCCGATAGCTATAAACGGCAATATAAGATTTTGACCGCAATTTTTCTGACGTCTTGCGTTGCGACACAGCGCTTATATGCACTGAGATCTCGTTTATCTATACATATTATAGCCTGCATATCTGTATGTTGAAATCTTCTTTTAAAAAAATGAAGGCTCTTTGCTTGGTACTTTACATCTTCTCCTTTTCGCCTGCTCTGTCTGTATTCAGTATTTTTTCCATCTGCACCGCCGGAATATCCGGATCAGTAATTTCCGATAGTTTCACATTCTGCATAATCGCTTTCTTCAATACGCGAATCTGATCCGGATCATAATTCGGATCATAAATCTTCATTGCTTTTTCAAGCAGTTCAAAATCGCAACATCTTTTCATCACCTTGGAATAAAGTCTTCCGGTTTTATAACGCTCATATAAAGTGCATGCTTTTTTCTTTAAACGGTGTTGATGATCATTGCACCATAGTCTTTGATCAATAATGAGATTCTTATAGTTCCTTGTGCTATGATCATCTCCTTCCCTTTGTACAATATCTATCGGTATCAACATGTTTTTTGTGACCGGAATCATATTGTTAAAATTGATGACTCCCCTCTTACCGTCTTGTATCCGTACAAAATCTATGGCATCGTGCATATGTAGATGCTTTGGCTTTGGAGAAGAAAGTGGTGCATAATAAGAACAATTTCCTATAGATACCACAATACCAACAAATGGCCTTTTGTTTTTATCTCCATTTATGTTGGGAGCTTTTTCATCAAAAAAGCGCATATATCTGCCATAATTCTCATCTATTCGATATAAATTGAGCATAATATTCTTTATCCTTTCTAATAAAAAACCGGGCTTGCCCCGGTACTTTTTTAGCTTCCCACTTATGATGAGGTAGGGATCACCGCTTTTTTAGCTTCCCACTTATGGTAAGGTAGGGATCACCGCTTTTTTAGCTTCCCACTTATGATAAGGTAGGGATCACCGCTTTTTAGAAGAGACTTCTCTTCTAAGGAAAGAATAACAGTTTTCCGTCCTTTGTCAATCTCATCATTCAAATATCTATACCGCGTTCCACAGTGTTTATTTTCTACTTTTCCTTCGTAATAAACTCATCTACATTGAGCCATGTCTTATGTTCCAAATTTCATTCCATGCAACACACTAAAAATTTTGTTTTTCATTAATTCTCCTACTAAAAAATAATCATTCCATGATTTCTCATTTCCGGTCTGCTTTCTTGAAAATACATATAGCTTTCGTATATTCTGCCACAAGTGCCACCCCTATGCTTTGGTATACCGACAGCTATAAACGGCAGCGTATTTCTCAGGCACATTATTTCTGACCCCTAGTGCTGGGAGATACTATACGCAACCGCCGGATCCCGTTTATCTATTTATAGCCTGAATATCTGTACGTTGAAATCTTCTTTTAAAAAACAGGAGATGGGCGAAACGCCCCGCAACATACACAATTTCTTTCACGCTTATTCTTCAACGCCCATCTTCCACTTTCGGATCAATATTCTCTTCTTTCGTATGGACATATTCGTTCGGTAGTTTTTGACCACATCCGTCGTGTAATCCGCTTTCGGTTCAATGACTGAACACGCATTCCCGATGATGTATCCAAGCGGTGATTTTGTTTCACATATTTTTACTTTATGGCCATATTTTACTTCCGGCAAGCGGATCACTCCCTTTTCAACCGTCTCTTTGATAACGCTGCCTCCGCGGGACACATAATACGTACCATCCGGCACATCCGCTATCGCTAACTGACCATTCCCGTCGGTATATCCCGTATAGATCGGATTGCTCATATCCGCATTGACAGATACCTTCACTTCCACTCCCGGCTTTCCTGTCTTCTTTTGCTCCACGATTTCTCCTTTACGGATAAAGAATGAATTTCCATCTTCAGCCTGCATGGATACCCCGACGACATTCCCATCCTCATGCCGATAGATTTTCTCCACTTGCACTGTCCGGCTTGCCATATAGGAAACTGCTCCTGTCTGCGTTTCCTGTCCATATACATATTCATTCCCCAGGGCGGACAGTTTGAAAACATATGGATTCGTGCTTTCTATGCTCATGACGGTATATACAACACCATTACATGTAAAACGCATGCCGGGTGTTATTTCACTGAACGCTTTGCCAATCAGGCTTTCCAGTTCTTCATATCCCGGCATCGCCGCAATGACTCGCTCATTAATTGTTGCTGTGGCTCCGATATGCAGATTTCCTTCTCCTCCCACCTGTGTCAACAGATCGCTCCAGCTGAGCGGAATGGAATCCGTATCTTCCAAAACTTCCGTAAAGATTCCTCCCGTCATGTACTTTCCGATCATTTCCTCGCCATAGTGCGCATCGTTGGTTACCGCCTGCAAAAGTATCGGCTGTGCATTTGTCTCATTCATATTTTGAACCGTCGCGCTGCCTACAACCATCGTATGTGTCGGATTTCCGAAAATATCCGTTCCGGGTACTTTATGAACGGCCAGAATTTCATAGGTCTGTATCGACGACATCGGTTCTTTTTCTTTGACAATAAACACCGCTCCTTTCTTTACTTGACTGACCGCATGAACAATATCCGCGTACAACATCGGTGCCCTCGTACTGTATCCGCTCTTAGGCACGTTATAAGATTTTCCTGCCCGGTTATTATCAAACAGCTGTATCGTGACGCTGTCCGCATCGACATTTGTTATACGATACCGGTGATTCTTTCCTCCCTGTTTTGCTTTCCAGATCACCACCTGATCACCAAGTCTGGCGGTATTGGGAATATCCCGTATGTCGATTCTTTCCTGAAAGGTGGAAGATTCTCTTTCCGCCTGTACCGTATCCGTTAAGGTTACGTCGCTGACCGTAAACCATGCTCCGTTCAACAGCTTTTCATGGTTATCCTGATCTACTTTATATACCTGCATCTTCAACCGCCGTAATCTGTTCATCGCTTCCGCGTTGATCACATCCGTATGTTCATTGGCATTCATCGTAAAGGTATGACATACTTCATTGTTCCCGTAATCATACCCCTCCGGCAATGAAAGCTCGCATGCCATATACGTTCTTCCCCACTTCAGACCGCTTACCTTCAGCTGGCCGTTCATGTTTTCTGATGAAACAACCTGAAATGTTCCCTGATCATTTCCTGATTGGAAATAATACGTTCCCGCTTCCATATCGGATACGTCCACCGCGCCGCTTGCATTGGCACTAACCTGCTTGACAAGGTGCTTCATCGCCGCGTCTTTATAAATCTTCGCCGTCGCATACGGGCTGGCCGTATTATGATTCTTCGGATCAACAAGCCGCAAATATTGTCTTCCGGTCTGTCCTTCAAAATTCAGCAGTCCATCTGTACTTCCGGTTGTTCCTCCAACCGTCGTGACAATCTGCTTGCGGTCTATGATATTTCTGTCTCTGTCCAATAACAGAATACCCGCTGCCGTGTTGGCATCCGCCTGCATGGTAACCGTCTTATTTGCATTTCCGTTATCCTGCGACGTCAAGGTGATATGCATATTTCCGCTTTCCAGCTTCATATCATATGCTTCCGGCCATAAGGATGACAGATTATGCGGCATATTGGCTGTAAACGTATAGATTCTCTCCGTTTCAAAGAAATTGCTGTCGGGATTTTCAAGAATCGTAAATGTTTTATGCGAAATCATATTTTTAACCGTTACGCTCTGTCCGTGATTGGCCGTCGTCTCCTTTTTCAATACCTGATAACGTGTTCCTTCTATTTGAAAGAAGTCTCCCGGCTCCAATTGTTTTTCCGCCGCTTCATAATTGGTATATGAAAACGGCGCAATTGTTTCCGTTGAGCCAAGCGGTACTGTCGTTTCATAAAGAACACATTTGGTGTTGCTTCCGGTATCTAGAAACGTGATCTTCTTCTGCGTTATCGGTTCCGTAACATCTTCAATCTTTTCAATCCTGTATTTCCTGCCGGCGATTTCAAGGTGATCTTTTTCCACCTTCTCCTCATGCTTGGCATTCGCATATTGGGTATAGGTGATCTCCCTGGGCTTTTGAACTGTCAAGGTATATTGCGGCTGGCGGTTTTCATATGCCCGATGCCGATCTGTTTTATCTGTCACCGTCTTAGGGCCGTATGTCCATTTTTTGGTTCCGTTATCGAGAATATGAACCGTATTTCCGTTTTGCATATCCGCTGTCCATGTATATGTCGTACCGTTATCGACAAAAGAAGTTCCTCCTTGCGCTAAGGCAATGACTTTTGCATAGCTGTATGGTGCATCCTTTTCCCACGGATATATCAGTTTATATTGATGAACCGTATTGCCGCTCAGTGTTGTTGTACCGGTACGGTTTTCATATTCATGCGCAATCACGGTATACGGCACATGGTCAATATAAAAGGTATCGCCTTCTTCCAGCTTCTTCCGATAGGTATTGACTAACGTATCGCCATTTACAAATACCGTGCCGTTTTGTTTCTCGGCGGCAATGGCCGTATCATAGTCTATCGGCATGGCGGAAACGGCAGTGTCCGGTGTCACTTCAAAGCGGCCTTTAGAACACTGTACAATCATCTTGTGATTGATCGTATCGTTATACAGTATGGTAAATTCGATGCCGTTTGCGTTTGTAAATGTGGTATTAACCGGTGCGGATGGATTTGGAATATCTTCCCAGCGAATGATTCCCGGATCGTTTCCGAACGGCTTCAGATGAATATACGGATCAGGTGTTAAGGAATTGGCCGGCACATGGATGGTATCCCATGAAATGTCAAACTCTTTGTCCGCTCTTTCTTCAATTGTAAAATCAACGTTGATTTCCTCTTTATGAATTGCGGAAGTTACGGTTGAACCGTTTATCAGTGTGACTTCCCATGTTTTTCCGTTTGCCGCGTATCCCAGTGTAATTTGGTTTCCGTCGTCGGCGTCCAATATCGTATAGGTAACGCCGTCCGCTCCCGTAAAGGAATCGCCCACAGGGCGAAGCGCCCCATGCTCATCGGCATACTGAATACCGGCATATGCCTGTGTTTCGGTATGAAGCATTTTTTTGGTACGTACCGTATTGAGCGGACAGCCTTCCAGGTTGGATGGACTGAGGCAGCCGCTGTTTGTAAGTCCCGATGCATCTTCCGTTATATTTCTGTCGGCGTCTGTTGTATAGGAGCCGATGGTAAACAGATAATCTACATCGCTGATCTGGGCATCGCCGCTGTTATTTTCCAATACGGTTGTGCCGGTTGATTTCACTTCGTATTTATTTCCCCGGCTGTCGCTTACGATATAGCTCGGATTGGTAACGGAAAGAATCGTATATTTCTGACCCTGATCCACCTGTGCCGGTACATCTTCATAATCAATCCAGTCCGGAACGGTATAGCGGAATGTCTGTACGGTCTGTGCGGCATCTTGCGGTACGGTCTCAATGACCAATTCATATGCATTTGCTGTTAATACCTTGAATTTCTGTTCTTTCGGCTTGTAGTGCGTACCGTCGGCTGTAACAGGATAGTTTAAGGAAAACGTATCGTTCGCCTTTAAATAACGCACCTTCGGTATATCAAAATATGACGGCCGGGCATCGGTTAAATCAACCGTGTAATCCCGTATGGGGGCGGCGGTGATCTGATCGCTGCCAACGGAATTGATCTGATAGCGGATATGGTTAACCGTTATGATATTTCCCGCTTTTAAAGCAATATTTTGCGCAGCGGCGGCATTTTCAAAGTCGGTTTTATTCGGCGTCGTTAAATCCGTAAAGGTCTGGCCGATTGCCCGCTCTTCCGTGACCTGAATCTTACAAGCTAACGGTTCATCGGTTAAAGAAGGCGTAATCGTTCCGTCCGCGTTGCGAAGATTATCGCACATACCGGTAATCTCCATCTTTCTTTCATTGACTTCATCATCCTGCTTCTGATCACTCGCATGCCGCTTTTGGATATCGTGTACCGTATATGCACCATGCAGGGCGAAGACATTGGCGCTTGAAAAGCCGATGATATCATCCTGTCGGCTTTGTGGGAGAAATTGGTAGCGGGAGAATACATCTTCCTGTGCCATGTTATATTCGCTTTGTTTGATTGCCGTAACGGTAAAATGATGTTCGTTCTCGTCTTTGATTTCATAGACATAGCCGTTAAAGATAAAAACATCGCCGGGTTTTAAATTCGTATTTTCCTTTAATTGTCTCCATGTCAATGTGGGGTTATGGAGACGGTTTAAATTCACTTCCGTTCCCAGCTGTGAAGGATCGCGGTTCAGATCAAGGTTCCCCACTTCCCATATGCGATAAGTCGCACCGTTAATATGCTGAAACTGATCTTCTTCATCGCGTTTAACAAGAGATAAGGTCACATCCCGCAATGCATTCTGCATGGCAACAGACGTTGTTGTGCCGCTGTCGCCGGTTGAAGCTGACCATGCGCGGCCATCATACACATACGGATTGGTTGCGGATACTTCACGTATCCACCATTTCTTATTGCGCGGCAGCAGTCCGCTGATATGGAGCTTTCCATCTGCGCCGACCTGAAATGTGCGGATGGCGGAACCGTCGGGGGTCATGATCGGATAGTACATGCGGGAGGCGTTTTCAATGTTGGAAGAGCCGTCCACATCATCACGCTTGGGTACATTGGGATCATGCACATCCCGCCAGTTGGGATCATTTAAGCCCTGATGAAGATATTGCGTACCGGGGTCTTCATACCAGCCGGCATAAAAGGTTGTACCGGCTGTCAGATTCCCGGCTATACCGTATTCATCCAGTTTGGTAAATTCCAGATCGGCACGTTTCAGGGAAAAGGAAAGCTGATATGCAGGGGTAGGATCTTTTATTCCTGAAATGCTCATTGTTCTTTGAATACCTGTTCCAGCTTCCCATAAAAGAATACCGTTATACCATTTCTGAAACTCTTCATCCTTACGCTTAAAGGTCAGCGTTTTCCCGTTTAAAGAGTCATATCCGGCATAGTACAGATTATCAATATCCACTTTCAGATCATCTCCATCCACCTTGATATGAATGCCATTGTGTTCTTCTTCCGGAATCTCTTTAAACCAGTTTAAAACATGGTTGTCATCATGCAGTGCCAGCGTTTCCGACCAGTCCAGTTCATAGTGCTTTACTCCATGCCATTCATCACCGAAAGAAGGAACGGTATCGCGATTATTCACCAGATTCATGATCGCATCCATCCGGGTGGGAATATCATCCAGCCCGCCATAGCAGGCATGGGCGGCATGCTGGATTCCGCCGCAATACTGAACGGAATTGTAAATCTGTTCATAATACGGAGACTCTATATATTTCCATACAAGCAGCTGGGTGGCGATATAGTCACGCGGATCACTGCCCGTTAACGGATGGCCATAGCCATACCACATGATGCGGCCTATTTTATTCCGCTGTTCCGGAGACATGTCATAAAATGTTTTCGGCGTATATTCGTGCCCCTGAAAGGTATGTTCATTCAGATCCGCGGATACTTCCGGTTCAATGCAATATGCGGGTTTCCCGTTATAAGTAAATAAAGAAATATAATCGGTTGGATCATAGACACCGTGGTAGCTTGCCACTCTGCCCGCCGATTGCAAGCGCGTCTTCCCCGGAGAGCGGCGCACGCGTCTGCCGGTTTTATTTTCATTGTACAAAGAATGGACAACGGATGACGTCAGACCAAGAGACTGTATCTCCATATTTTCATCCTGATACATTCCTGTTTCTTCAACCACCGCCTGCACGGCATCCCAATCCGCCTTTTCCGTTTCCTCAATACTTTCCGAAGCGGCAGACTCTTCTTCCGCCTTTGCGGTTGATTCCGGCGCAGATTCCATGGTCGGCTCCGGTGTTCTTTCTCCTTCCACTTCAGCCGGTGTCGGTTCAGCGGAAGCCGTTGGTTCAACTGTTTCTTCCGGACTTGGCGTTGATTCCTCTTCCGCTCGTACCGAAATGGTTAAAAATAATGTGACGGCAAGCAATAAATGAAGCACTTTTAAATAATTTCGACTCATAAATCCTCCTGTTTTTTCGCTTATCATTCATTTGCGGGGCATTTCGCCCCCGAAAAATCCTTTCCCTATATCTTCTTTTCCCATCACCGCCTTTTTTGCATAAAAAAAAGCGAAGATTTTTCACTTCGCCTTCTTAAATTCATTCACTTTTACATTACGGGGCGAAACGCCCCCGGAAAAGTTTATTTTTATTCACCCCAAAAAAACACCTCTCCATCTGCGGTTTCCCACGCTCCCCAAGATGAATTTTCACCGAACCGTGCGTTTCCATCTGATAAATCGGCTTTCATGCCATTATGGTCAAAAATTCCGCCATTTATCGTATCCCACGGATCGGTGCTACCGCCTGTCGCCGCTGTTCCATCCGCGTTTTCAACGTACTGTTCCACTGACAGAGAAGCTGTGTTCCGCGATGCTCCACGCCTTGCTACCCCCGTCCTATTCGCCATCACCGCCTGCTTTGAAGAGACGGCAACCGCATAGGTTTTCGTTTCCGTATTATCGGCACTGTCTTTTGCTGTCACCGTTACCGTATACTCTCCCGGCTTTGTTTGATCTACAGGATTATCCACCGTTAAGCTCGCTTTATCTATCTCTCCGTCTGCTTTATCCTTTACGGACTTGATATTTGTTAACGGATCAAATTCATCGCCCACCATCAGCTTGACCGTATCCTTCACCAGCGTGATTTCCGGCGCCGTTGTATCAACTACCTTCACTTCCAGTGTTTGCGTCTTGGAAACATCCACTCCATAGGCATCTTTGGCGGAGACGGTATAGGTTATCTTTTCACTTCCTACCTTTCCGGTATCAATATTGTCGGCTCCCTCTATGGAAAGATCACCATGCGCTTCTTTTACATAGGAAAGAGCCAGCGCATTCTTATCTTCAATCTCTGTTCCGCATTCAATAGTCGGATTTTCTTCCAACATTAAAACCAGAGAATCTTTCGCCTTTTGATATGCCGCTTCTCTCTTCCGATTATCCTGCACTTTATAAATACCATAACCGCCCGCACCGATGACCATTGCCGCAGCCGCTGTCCACAGTACTTTCTTCTTTTCCATTTTTATCTCCTTTCGGGGGCGTTACGCCCCGTAAATTTATTTTTGTTAAAAGGTCTGATTTCTATTCATAGTATAGCTGAAAAAAACGTTATTTCATCACCCTGACCGTGATTTCAACCGCACTTAAAAATAGTGCCATCTTGGCGTTTACCAGATTATTTCATCCTGTTATTCCTCCTTGGACTCATTACGGGATGGAAAAAGCGGCATTGTCAATTTCTGCCCCGGAAAACTGCAATCCGTTTTTTCAGATAACCGTTTGCTGCATGAAAAACTTTGAAAATCGATTTGTTCGGGCCTTTCCTCACTGTCACACCGGATATAAATGATCATGTTGCAAAGATCGGATTTTCGTACAATGACTGAAAAAATTCCATAATCATGCTATCTTTTCAGCAAAGAAAGGCGGTTTCATATGAAAGCGTATCCTGTGTTGAAACAGATTCCTCATACGGAAGAGTGGTTTGGGAAGAAGCTGGAAGATCCGTATGCCTGGATTCGAGATCAGAATCATCCTGATGTGCAAAAATGGGTTCGGGAAGAAAATGCTTATACCGATGCATGGTTCGATCCTGCTGAAGTTAAGAAAAAGGAAGTCGAACTGAAAGCCGAGCATGATCGTTCTTTATATCTCCATCTTTCACAGGGAAAAGAAAACGGAACCTATCTTGTCAGCGTACAGGAAAACGGCGGCTATATGATTAAAGAAGTAGCTGCCGATTTTCAGAAAGAAACCATCATCATGAAGCAAAATGATATCCCCGGTTTCTCCGTATTTGATTATACCCTTTGCCCCTGTGATCATAACCTGGCCGCCATTGAAGGCAGCTTTGCCAATGATCCGCGTTTGACCGTTTTGATCAGAGATCAAAGAAATCAAAAAATCTTGTTTCAATTTGAACAGGTCTTCGGTTATGCATGGTCAAAATCTTCACCGACCATTTACTTTGCACCGACCGATACCGATCCCAAAACGCAAAAAAGCGTTACGCATGTTCACGCCTTTCATGCAGATACGAGATCGGACGAAACTTTACTGACCGATTCCGCCATCATCGGAGCGGTGCATGCCTCAATGGCCGAAGGTATTCTTTACTTTGAAATGATGGATGATTATTCCTCTTCACGTTTTTTCCGTTACAGCGAAAACGATAAAACGCTAACCTGCGTGAATGAAAAAAGCGGTCCGTATACATATGTTGATACCTTGGAAAAAAATGATTATTTCATCAGTCGTGAAAAGGCAGACTTTGGTGAAATACTGAAAGTCCCTGTCGGGAAAACATTGCCGGAAGCTCAGGTATTCCAACCGGAAACGGACAGTGTTTTGGAATTTGCCTTTGCCGATGACGGCCGATTATATCTTGGCTATATGGATCATGTCTGTTCCCGCTTAATTGAATTGGACATGAGCGGCAGAAGAAGAGAAATCACACTGCCGGAACAGATGGGAACCTTAAGTATTTGCGGAACCGCATATGAAAGAACCTTTCTTAATTTCACATCCTTTCTTGATAAAGGAACCATGCTGAAACTGGAAAACGGCATTCTGCAACCGGTTCTTCATATCGGAACACAGACATATCCTGATCTCATCGTTGAACAAAAGTATGCTCCAAGCATTGGTGATCATAAAAAAATACCGTATTTTATCGTTCGTCAAAAAGAAGCCGTTCCCAATATCGAAACCCCGCTTTGGATGTATGCCTATGGCGGCTATAATGTCGCCATGCGCCCGCAGCCCTATGAAGACGTGAGCGGGATGTGTATTGCGGATTGGGTTCAAAAGGGCCGTATCTTTGTTCTGGGCTCCATCCGCGGCGGCAGCGAATTCGGTTCTTCGTGGCATAAAGAAGGCATGGCCATGAACAAGCGGAAATGTTATGAGGATTTTATCGGTATTGTGGAGCAATTGATGAAAGAGGGCCGGACATCTCCTTCCCGCTTGGTCATTTCAGGTATGTCCAACGGCGGACTTCTCATGTCGGCACTTGTCACCATGCGTCCGGATCTTTTCGGCTGCGTGATTGATTCCGTGCCGCATACGGATATGATTCATTTTACAGACGATGACCGCGGACCGATGTATATCACCGAATATGGAAATCCGAAAGAATCTGAGGCAATGTTCAGCTATCTGTTGAGCTATAGTCCTTATCATTACATTCGAGCCGTTAATTATCCTTATGTCTTTATCCAGACCGGAGAATGTGATAACAATGTGCCGCCCTATCACGGTAAAAAATTTGCCGCGAAAATGCAGCAGATGAATCGTTCTGAAAATCCGATTTTACTTCGTGTTCTGTATGATGGAGCGCATAATCGCGGCACGGGAGATGTTTATTGGCGGACGGTTGCGGAAATGCTGGTTTTTGTTGAGAAAGCACTAAAACTTCAGGAAACGGATTGACGATCCCGTCAAAGCTCTATGATTTCTTTTCCCTTCCTTTGCGGCTGGCCGTTCATTTTAGTTTCGTAAAAATCAATATGAGACAGCGCAAGAAATACGAATGGATGCCGGTGTTTTTGATGGGCCGAAGCCTGTACGGATTTTACGTAGACTTCTAACTTTAGCAAATCTTAAAGAAGATTCCATTGTCTTAGATTTTTTTCCGGGTCTCGTGTCATGATAATGACACATTCAAATAGTCAAATAAATACAAGGGCTTTAGAGCTTAATGAAAAAAGTTTAAAAGCAAAAAAATGAATCGTTGGTGTACTGTTTAGAGCAGTAATTACGAAAATAAATGTTGTAAACAGTACATCAGCATAAAGGAGGAACTCACATG
>CAUTVM010000022.1:0-21870 GCA_963541855.1 uncultured Erysipelotrichaceae bacterium | reverse complement strand
GATGGGTTCGTTTGGTCCCGTGCTGGCGCTTTCATCCTTGTCGAATACGCTGAACCAGACATTGGCATGCGGCAAACGCGTTCTATCACTGTTGGATGAATCGCCGATCGTGGAAGAGGTGACGAGTGGACAGGATATTTGCTTTCAGGGAGCGTCTATTCAGAATGCGGATTTTGCTTATCCTGAAGAAGAGGTATTAAAAGATTTTTCATTATCCATTCCGTCGGGAAAGATTGTCGGTATCCATGGGGCAAGCGGTTCGGGGAAGTCAACTGTATTGAAATTATTGATGCGCTTTTATGATGTACAAAAAGGATGCGTAGCCATCAGTGGTCAGGATATCCGCAAAATCAACACCCGCAGTCTGCGTGATCAATCGGGTTATATGACGCAGGATACCATGCTGTTTTGCGGGACAATCGCATCCAATATAGCGATTGCCAAGCCTCATGCGTCAACGGCGGAAATCATGCAGGCGGCTAAGAAAGCCGGCTTGAAGGATTTTATTGAACAATTGCCAAAGGGTCTTGAGACACCGGTGGGAGAATTGGGAGATACATTGTCCGACGGGGAGAAGCAGCGCATCGGATTGGCTCGTATTTTCCTGCATCAGGCGAAGTTCATCTTGCTGGATGAGCCAATCAGCAATCTGGATGTATTGAACGAAGGAATTATATTGAAGAGTCTTGTGCAGGAAAAAGCGGAACATACGATACTGCTTGTATCGCACCGGCCAAAAACCATGGCGGTGGCTGATGTTGCCTATGAAATGGCCAGCGGGAAAATAAGCGCATGAACATTCTTACGATCATACAGAGGCTGCAGAAGGATGAACGCAATGCGGCCTATACGGCGCAAGGCCTTTTGCCGGTATTTCAAATTCATACGCAGGCTCGGATTTTGCTCATTGGACAGGCGCCCGGCAGTAAGGCGCAACTGTCGGGCATACCGTTTCATGATCTTTCCGGCGATCGACTTCGACATTGGATGGGCGTCAGCGAGGAGATATTTTATGGAGAAAAGATGGCGATCATGCCGATGGATTTTTATTATCCCGGAAAAGGAAAAACGGGCGATCTGCCGCCCCGTCCCTTCATTGCTGAAGAATATCATCCCACATTGTTGCGGCTGATGCCGCATATTGAAATGACCCTTTTAATTGGCCGCTATGCGATTGCCTATTATCTGCAAGGACGGATGGCCCGGAATCTGACAGAGACGGTGCGCCAATATCAAACATATCTGCCGGATTATTTTCCGCTTGTACATCCCAGTCCGCTGAATATGCGATGGTTTAAGCATAATCCATGGTTTGAAGCCGATGTCGTACCGCAATTACAGGCGCGTATCGTTTCATTGATGCGTTAAGACCTGATGAGCAATCGGCTTATGTTCCATATAAGAGCGAATTGTATGTATGACATAATCCGTGATCGCGGCTGTATTCTCTTGACAGACGGCACTGGCATGGGGCGTCAGAAAGGCATGGGGTTGTGTCCAAAGGGGATGATTGCGCGCTAAAGGCTCATGACAAAAGACATCCAGATAGGCGGCGGAAAGTTTACCGCTTTCTAAAGCATTGCATAATGCGATTTCATCCAATATGGCGCCCCGCGCGATATTGATTAAAGCACTGCCGGTTTTCATGGCCTGAAAGGCTTTTTGATCCAGTATGGTGCGGGTTGAGGGATTGAGGTCAAGTGCGGCTACCAAAATGTCGGTTCGAGCAAGAAAATCATAAAACTGATCTTTATAATAAAGCGCATCGAAGCCGTCAAGATGTCGGATGACAGTTCGCTTATAGCCAATAATGGTCGGGGCAAAGGGTTTAAGCAGGCGCACCGCTGCGCGGGCGATAGAGCCGGTTCCCAAAAAGCCGACAGTATAGGCGGACAGCAATTTCCGCGTTGTGCGTACATAGGTGTGTGTTTCCTGACAAGTGCGATAAAAAGGCGCCTTTGTCGTGTGGTCAAGAATTTTGGCGACAATATATTCGGCAATCGGCAGGGAATAAATGTCGTGGGCATGAACAAGACAGATCTTTCTCGCTGCAAAATACGACAGATCAAGGCTGTCATAACCGTCGCTTTCCAAAATGCAGAGTCTCAGCTTTGTCATGGCGTTCAGTGTTTCCTGATCCATTTCGCCGGCAGAGGAAATATAGATTTCAGTATCGGCCGATGGCATGGCGGTAATCGTTTCATCAGGAAATGCCGCCGTCAATGATTTTTGAATATCAGGAATGCGATTGACAATTCTGTTCATGAACTTCTCCGTCTCTATGCGTCATTATAAAATAAGTATAGAGGTTGTTCTACAGATAACACTTGCTTTACTGCCATTGCATGGCCTATACATCTTTGAAAAATGAACATTTATGATTATTTTTAATCACTGCATATAGAATAATAGAAGATTGGGAGATGGATGGATGAAAATAAAAGCGGTTCTGTTTGATTTCGATCACACCCTCGGTGATCGAAAGCGATATGCATATGCGGCATATTCATTTTTTGTGACGTCCAGTGTAAAGGAAATGGATGCCTTTACAAAAGAGACAATGATACAGGAATGTATGCTTTTAGATCAGCAAGGAAATGTCAACAAGATGTATGTACGCAATGAAATACTGCGCAAGTATGCAGTTGATTTAGGAGAGGACTTTGCTGCGCGATGGAATCGACAGCTGTGGCGATATACGGTTTTATTTCCGGATGCCATGGAAACATTGGCGACCCTGCGCAATCGCGGCTATAAGCTTGGCGTGATCACCAATGGCAATAATAAAGAACAGCATCAGAAACTGCGGCAAGTCGGTCTGGAAGATTTTTTTGATGTATTACTTGTCAGTGACGAGGTGGGAATGAAAAAACCGGATCCGGCTATTTACCGCTTAGCCGCCGAAAAGCTCGGTTTGCCATGTGAAGCCTGCTGCTTTGTCGGTGATCTTTGGCAGACGGATCTTTTAGGTGCACATCGAGCCGGAATGACGCCGATATGGATGGCGAGAGATGGCTGGCATCCATGTGCGCCCGGAATGGTGCAGCAGATTTCAAGCGTGAGCATGTTATTGGATATATTTAAAGCGCTATAATGATAGAAAATGGAGGGAAAAACATGGAGTTGAAAGATTTACAGGCACATGCGCGTCATATCCGCCGGAATATCATTCGTATGGTCTATGAAGCTCAATCCGGACATCCGGGAGGATCGCTGAGCAGTGCCGATATTCTCTGCGAGCTCTATTTTGAAGTGATGGATCTTGACGCGGCAAATGCGTCCTTAAAAGATCGCGATCGTTTTGTTCTTTCTAAAGGACACGCTTCGCCGCTGCTGTATGCCGCATTGGCGGAAAAAGGCATCCTTGCCGAAGAACAGTTATGGACTTTTCGAAAGATAGACTCTAAGCTGCAGGGACATCCGAATATGAATTATGTTCCGGGTGTCGATATGAGTACAGGCTCATTAGGACAAGGGTTAGCGGCCGCCGACGGGATGGCGTTGGCGAATAAGCTTTCTGCCGGTAAGCATCGTGTTTATTGCCTGCTGGGTGATGGCGAATGCGAAGAAGGCGAGGTATGGGAAGCGGCGATGGCCGCGGCGCATTATAAGAGCGATAATCTTTGCGCCATTGTTGATAAGAATGGTTTGCAGATTGACGGATGGACAAAGGATGTGATCGGTCCGGAACCGATAGCGGATAAATTTCGTGCTTTCGGCTGGCATGTGATTTCCTGTAACGGTCATGACTTTACGGAATTGCGGGCGGCGTTTGCTGAAGTTGCAAGGACAAAGGGAAGCCCAAGCGCAATCATTGCGCATACCGTGAAAGGGAAAGGTGTTTCTTTTATGGAAAATCAGGCGGGCTGGCATGGAAAAGCTCCAAATCAGGAACAATATCAACAGGCGATGGCCGAACTGGAGGAACAATAATGGCAAAGGCGACACGTGAAGCATATGGCGAGGCATTAGCGAAGCTGATTGAGGAAAATAAAAAAGTGGTGGTGCTGGATGCCGATCTTTCCGGCTCAACGAAAACAAGTGAAGCGCGAAAGGTCTGTCCGGAACGTTTTTTCAATCTCGGTATTGCCGAGGCGGATATGATCGGTCATGCGGCCGGCTTGGCGGCAAGCGGATATACCGTGTTTTGCTCATCATTTGCCATGTTTGCGGCCGGCCGTGCATGGGAGCAGATTCGCAACAGTGTTGCCTATCCGCATCTGAATGTCAAAGTCTGTGCAACGCATGCGGGCATTACAGTCGGTGAGGATGGCGTTTCCCATCAGGCGATTGAAGATATCGCATTGATGCGTGTGATTCCGGGCATGCAGGTATTTGTTCCTTGTGATGAAGCACAGACCAAAGCGGTAATCGCGCATGTGGCCCGGATCTCTGATCCGTGTTATGTGCGTTTAGGCCGTTCCAAGACGGCTGATATTTACGCGGCGGATACAATATTTGATTTTACAAAGGTGCATGTTGTCCGCCATGGGAAAGATGCCGTTATATTTGCCTGCGGCATGGAGGTACAGGCGGCCTTGGAAGCGGCCGAAAAACTGGCTTTAGAGGGAGTGGAACTGCAGGTGGTCGATGTATGCGCGATTAAGCCATGCGATGTATCAGGTATAAAATCTATTCTGGAAAAGTTTGATCGTGTTTTTACGGCAGAAGAGCATAATGTGATCGGCGGCTTGGGTGGCTTGATTTCCGAAATCGCCGGCCAGGAGTGCCCGCGTAAGATTGTGCGGATCGGCATACAGGATTGTTATGCGGAAAGCGGCGCTGCCGATGCGTTGATGAAAAAATATGGATTGGATGGCGATGGCATTTATCGCGCAATCCATCAGGCTCTTTAAATCGCTTTATGGATAAAAAGACGATATGGATTATTTTTGCCGTGGGGATTGTATGGGTTATTTTATTCATCATATGTATGGCGTGCGGTAAAAAAAGAGCGATCAGCGCCAAGGCGTTTTGCGCCCAAAATAAAGACAAGGCGCTTCTGCATGCCTACAGCAAGAAAATGAAAATAGATGGTAAAAAGCTTTCGGAATTGCCACATACGACAGGTGAAAATCTGCAACAGGTGATTGCCTTAACGCCAGGTGAACATATCATAGAAGCCAGTTTTGCGTCGAGTGCAAATGTGGGATTAAAAACGCGAAATGTGGAAACGGAAAATGTAAGCTTCAAAGTGACTTTAGAAGCAGGGCACAGCTATTCTGCGGGTCTATATTTCGATGACGCTCAAGATCAAAAGGATACGGATACCTGCATTTTACAGATTCCTCTGTCTTTGACAAACAGCGATATCGTAAAGGCATATATCATGGTCTGTCGGGAAAATTAAAGCGGCAAAAAAAGCATAAGAAAAACGGAAGCCCCAGAGGACGTCCGTTTTTTTATTTTCCTATCCTTTTAAAGCGGCCAGTTCTTTTTCAACGATGGTTTTCCAGTCTTCTAAAGAATGGGAACCGCTGTATGTATCGCCGACAATGTTTCCGTCCTGATCAACGAAGAATGTTTCGGGCAAAGCCTGAATACCCTGCGTGCGGCCATTGAAGTAGGTTGCGTCCGGAATCAGGAACGGATAGGTGACATGTGTCTTTTCGGCAATCTTCTGCGCCAGAGCGATGGCCTCCTTGTTTTCGCCATTATCATCATAAGTATCCGTTACGACACCGATGACATTAACGCCTTTATCCGCCATTTCATCACGCAGTTTCTGTAAATCCGGCAGTTCCTGCACGCAAGCTGTGCACCAAGTCGCAAAGACATTGACCATCGTCAGTTTGTATTTTTTCAGGTCTTCTTGCGTAAAGCTTTTACCATCTACCGTATGGGTTGAAAACGGAGCGATCGTGGAAACGGAAGTTTCACTCTTGTCGCCTTTTTCCATAAAGGCATAGCCATTTTCCGGCATTTCCTCACGCTCGAAATAGGTCACTTCCGGGAATAGTGTATCCGCATCATCATAACTTTGATAATATGCATACTTGCCGTCGCTTGTTTCTCCGACTTTTTTATTTGTCGATAAACGCGTGATTTCAGCGATTTCTTTTTCCGTCATATCCGCTTTATATATGCCGAAGGTGCCGACACGTTTCAGACTGCTTAACCAGTCCATATATCCATTGCCCATTTTATCGACTTCCGCTTCTGCCTGCTCTTTAGTCAAAGCGTTCCAAGATAAGAGCGCGTAGCGTAGGTTTCCGGAAGCGTCCGGCATTTCATCATCCAGCATAGCCATGGATTTGTCTGTCATTTTTTCCTGCAGTTCTTTGGAAAAATTCAAGGTGACACCAAGATAGGGGAATGTATAGGAGTCCTGTACTTTCCAAGCGTAATCCGCCGGCTTAAAAGTCTGCGGTCCTCCCATTCCGGCCTGATTTGCGGGCACGCTCTCGCTTTGAGAAGACGGTGTAGCCGGTGCTTTCGTATCCGGTTTCGCCCCGCAGGCGGTTAACAAAAGACTGAGTGCCACAAGGGCAAAGCTTTTTACTTTCATCGTTTTTTTCTCTCACTTTCTGGAATCAGCGTAGCACAGTGCATATAAAGAACGCGTTAAGAAAAAGAAAAAAGAAGCCAGAAAAAGTCCGCAGGAAAAACCGGCGCCATCAATACATATGTCCCGCCATGCTCCACTTCGCCCCGGGATAAAGAGCTGAATCATTTCATCTAGACACGGAATGAGCAAAAGGAAAAGCAGACAGTCCCATCGGCGCTGACGGGTTAAGGGCTTGAAGGACGATATGGTCCAGACTAGAAAGCCAAGGCCGGCAAATTCTGTAAAATGAGCCAGCTTGCGAATGTAGAAATGAAACAGAAGAGGATCGGCGATGGACAGACCGACATGTTTTAAAAGAGGCAGAATATGCTGCATCATCGTCATGCTCATGTGTTGTGAAGCAGGTGAGGACATCCATGAGTTGCGAAAGATCATCAGACAGTATAGAAAAACAAATCCCCACGGCCATCGGTTTCGTTTCATAGGGGTATTATACTGCTGTTTCTGCATGCTATAATTTAGCGCATGGAGATTATCGAAAAAAAAGAAAATCTCAGATTTTTACGTAATGGTCTGGGTGTGGTTATCGGAACTTTTTTATTGTGCCTGTCGGTGGAAATGTTTTTATTACCGTATCAGGTTCTTTCCGGGGGAGTGGCGGGTGTATCGGTAGCGCTTTTTCCGATCACGGGAATCGATACGACATGGATGGCAAATGCGCTCACCATTATTTTGTTGGCGATCGGCGCAGTTGTGCTGGGCGGTGATTTTTTTGTGAAGACCGTCGCCTCGTCGCTGCTCTATCCGCTTTTTAATATCATCTTGGCCCGGGTGGTAACGGTGCCGGATATTTCACCCGTAATGGCTTCCTTTTACGGAGGTCTGCTTGGCGGGGCGGGAGTCGGTATTGTGATCCGTACAGGCGCCTCAACAGGCGGGATGGATGTTCCGCCATTGATTATTCATCGGCTTACCCGTATCCGCGTCGGAACATTGATGATGGCGGTTGACGGCTTAACGGTGCTTTTAGGCTGGTATACATATGGCCTGACTGCGGTGCTGATCGGTCTTATTTCGGTATTTTCATCTTCTTATGCGGTTAATCGCATGTTATCCATTGGTGAGGGGGCGCGCGGCAAGCAGGTTGAGGTGATTTCACCGGCTTGGGACAGCATCACTGACGATGTGACACATACGCTTAATCGCAGTGCGACCATTGTGGATACGGTCGGCGGTTTTCTGCGTAATGAAAATAAGATGCTGCTGATTATTGTGGATAATCAGCAATATGGCAAACTGTTGGATATGATCCGCAAGCATGATCCGCAAGCCTTTGTCGTCACAACTGATGTTTCGGATATGCATGGACAAGGCTGGACATATACGGTAATTTAACCGGGAGGTTTAAAATGATTGAATGCACGCATGTATTTAAGCGCTATAAAAATGGTGTAAATGCACTTTATGACATCAACCTGGATATCAAACAGGGAGAATTTGTTTACATTATCGGGCCAACGGGATCGGGGAAATCAACTTTAATCAAGTTACTGGATGGAGAAGAAGTTCCGACCAAAGGAAAGGTGGAAGTTGTCGGTATTGATGTCGGCGGACTGGCGCACCGAAAAGTGCCGATCTATCGGCGGAATATCGGCGTTGTCTTTCAGGATTTCCGGCTGCTGCCGTCAAAGACGGTATTTGAAAATATTGCATATGCGCTGGAAGTGATCGACATGCGCAAAGAACTGATCCGCAGGCGTGTGCGGGAAGTGATGAATATGGTGGGACTGGATGATAAAGGCAATTCTTTTCCGCATGAGCTTTCCGGTGGACAGCAGCAGCGTGTGGCGATTGCCAGAGCAATAGCCAATCGCCCGAAAGTATTGATCGCGGATGAGCCGACCGGTAACCTGGATCCGGGCATGTCGGATGGAATTATGGCATTATTAAAAAAGATAAACCGTGAATACGGCACAACCATTCTCATGGTGACACATGATATGGCGATTGTGAATAAGCATCGGAAACGCACCATTGTCCTGGAGCATGGACATATTACGGCCGATCTGGAAAACGGAGGATATGCGCAGCATGATCAATAAAATATTCCGGCCTTTAAAAGAAGGCTTTCATGGCGTATTCCGCCATGGCGCAATGAGCTTTTCGGCTTCCGTGGCTGTTACGATTACTTTGATGATCGTATCTCTGTTTCTGATTTTTTCATTGAATGTGCGCAAGTTTACGCAAGGGCTTGAACAATCCGTGCAGATTGCGGTTATGGTTGATTATGATCATGAATCGGCGGAACAGGAAGATGCGATTTCCCTGGCGATTCAAAATATTCCGGATGTGTCTTCGGTCAAGTTTTCCTCAAAAGCAGATGAACTGCAATATTATTTTGACAGTTTTCAGGATGAAGACGCGCGTAAATTATTTGCTCCTTTCGCGCAGGAAGACAATCCTTTTCATGACGCATATTATGTGGAAGTCAGCGATGGTACGAAGCTGGAAGCGGTAGCGGGGCAGATTGCGCAGATTCCCGGCGTCTATAATGTCAGTTTCGGCGGTACAAGTGCAACCCGCCTGATCAGTGTTTTGCGCGTGATCCGCTATGGCGGCGGTATTCTGGCATTCGCGCTTTCCATATTGGCGGTTGCGTTGATTTCCAATACGATCAAATTAACGATTCTGGCACGGGCGGATGAAATTGCGATCATGCGGAATGTCGGTGCCAGGAACAGTTTTATTCGTTCTCCTTTCTTAGTGGAAGGAATATTGATCGGTGCTTTCGGCGCCCTGCTGCCGATGGTAGCGACATATTATGGCTATCGGTATCTCTATACCCTGACGGGGGGATATATCGTGTCGCGCATGTTTACCTTATTGCCGTTACATCCATTTGCTCTGGACGTCAATGCAGCATTATTGCTGGTCGGTATGGTTGTCGGTCTGCTGGGTGCTTTTTTCTCCGTTACAAGATATTTGCGGTGGAAACGGTAATGAATAAAAAGTTACGGAAGATTCTGGCGGTACTTGTTCTGTTGCTGCAAGTTTATCAGCCGTCGGTAAAAGCTGAGGGTGAAAACTTTTCTGATACCGGATACTGGATGGATTTCTGTACGACGGGCAAAGCCGTTTCGCCGGAAGATCAAAAAAGCTGTCAGGCATTCATGCAGTATCAGGCGCAAGGCTCCGCCTCCTTGCAGCAGCAGCTGACGGAAATTCGGCAGCAGATTGAATCGATTCGCGACAATATTTTGAAATATGCGGAAAAAGTGCGTAATTTTCAAATACAGGCAGATGCCTTGAATGGGCAGATTGCAGATCTAAATGGTCAAATTGCGGTCAAGGAAAAAGAAATTGAAACCTTACAGGGCAAGATTGATGCCGATCAAAAGGAAATTGACGCGGCGGAAGAAAAGCTGAAATCCCGTATGGCCAAGCAACAGGAGACAATGCGGCTGAATAAATATCTGGACGTCATCATGGGCGCACAGACTTTTACGGAGGTATTGCGTATTGCCGGCGGATTGAATGTTATTGCGGAGCATGATGAACAGCTCATGTCCGAATTGGCCGAGCAGATTGAGCAGATGAATGCGGATAAAGAGAAGCTGCAGGAGGACAAAGAATCTCTGGCCGCCGACAGACAGGAGATTGTCGACAAGCAGAATACGATCCTGGCTTATAAATATGCAGCCCAGCAGGCGGAAGAAGCCATGAAACAACAACAGGTTGAACTGGAAGCGCAGGGAAATCGTATTGCCGGCAATATTGCGGCGATTCAGAAACAGATGCAGCAGCTGGCAAGTGCCTTGAATCAGGTTCCGCCTTCTCCCGGATGGACCTATCCTCTTCCGGGGGTCGGCATCAATCCCAACGCCGGAACATGGCATTACGCTTCCGGCGGTACGCATCTGGGCGCGGATTTTTCAGGCCCGCTGGGCTCGACGGTTGTGGCGGTCGGAAACGGTGTTGTCTTGAAATCGGTTGACGGCTGTGATTATGGTTATCTTGGCAATCCATGCGGCAGCGGTCAGGGAGGCTCATGGGGCGGCGGCAATCAGGTATATTTATTGACAAGTATCAATGGCGGATTGTATGCCGTAAAATATCTGCATTTGTTAAAAGGTACTCCGATCGCAACCGGAACAATCGTTGTGGCCGGGCAGCAGATTGCTCAAGAAGGTTCTTCGGGAAACAGTACGGGGCCGCATTGCCACATAGAAGTGTTTTATTTGGGCAACGGTTCTTTATCGAGTTATGCGCAGAACTGGAACGGTGATCTGGCCTTTGGCTGCGGCTGGGGAAGCGGAGCTTTAAGCCGTTTATGTGAAAATGGTGCCGGGGCCCCATGTCGTATGAAACCGGAAGCGGTTTTCGGAGGATAAAAGAATGGGAAATGCGGCACAATGCGGCTGCATTTTTGTATTACAATAGGAAAACGGAGTAAGACGATGCAGAAAAAAGAAGACAGACAAAAGCGATGGCTTCATCACTGCCGCAGCGGGATGCTTTTCATTTTGGTTTTCTTTCTCGGAATGGTCTTTGGCGGCATTTTACATATTTCGTTTATTTCTCGTCTTGGGGAAATATGGAATTTGTCAAAAAAAGGAAATACATCTGAAAAATATCAGGAAGTCATGCGGATTATGTCAAATGACTGGTTTTTTGCCGCGCAAATCCCCGCTGTGGGGCAGCGGCTATCGGATCAGGCACTGACAGGGATGACGACCAACGCAGAAGATGCACATACCGCTTATATGACGGAGGAAGAAATCCAGCAGTTTACGCAGTCGATTAATCGCAACTTTGTCGGCATCGGTGTACAGTATCGCTCCAGCGATGATGGTCTGCATATCATTACCGCAATTATGCCGGATTCTCCTGCGGAAAAGGCCGGTGTTCAAGTGGGAGATATTATTCATGCGGTGGATGGAAAAGTTGTTGATGCATTGAATGCGCAGGAAATTCGCAGTCTGGTACAGGGCGAAGAAGGAACGACGGTTACCATTGATTTTTTAAGGGAGGGAAAAACGCTGACCTTGAAGTTGACGCGGGCTGAAGTTTCATCGACGGTGGAGAGCAATGTTTGTCAAGAAGACATCGGTTATCTGCATATTCTGCAATTTGGAAATACAACTGCCGCGGAAGTCCGTAAAGCTCTGGAAGCCTTTCAAAAGCAGGGTGTGAATAAGCTTCTGATTGATCTGCGTGATGATGGCGGAGGATATTTGGAGGCGCTGCAGGGCGTTGTGGATTGTTTTCTGCCAAAAGATCAGGTCTTTCTGGTGCGCACATATAGTGACGGTTCGTCAACGAAGATGAAAACAACCGGCGGCCGGATAGATGGTATCGGACCGATTGTCCTTCTGGTTAACGGCAATACGGCCAGCGCGGCGGAAGCTTTTACGCTGGCGATGAAAGAGGGCCGAAAAGATGTCACGATTGTCGGCGAGACAACCTATGGCAAAGGGACGGTGCAGGTCACGAAATATTTTGACGATGGCAGCGCCATCAAATATACGAATTCAAAATGGACGAGTCCCCATGGCGTATGGATCAATGGCACAGGGATTACGCCGGATGAGGAAGTGCAGCTGGCGGATGTGCTGAACATGCCATATACGGTTTTAAAAGAAGATGAATCTTATGCGTTGGACAGTGTCGGTTCTCCGGTTGCGCAAATGCAGCAGTTTCTGCAGTTTCTGGGATATGACATTGATCGCACAGATGGATATTTTGACGTTTCCACGCAAGAAGCGTTGGCTCATTTTATAACGGAGCGCAAGCTGGACACAAAAGAAGTGTTGAACAAGAAGACGATGGATGCGTTGATCGCCGAAGTGATCCGGAGATGGACGGGGGATGAATCAGTGGATACGCAGAAGAAAAGGGGAATCGAGGTCTTGCATGAACAGTGAGCATCCTTTTGAGCTTGTATCGGCATTTCATCCGACGGGCGATCAGCCTCAAGCGATTGATGCTTTGGTACAAGGGCTTTCAAATGGTAAAAAGGAACAGGTTCTGGAGGGGGCAACAGGGACGGGAAAGACGTTTACGATGGCGAATATCATTGCCCGCACGCAACGTCCGACCTTGGTTTTTTCGCATAATAAAACATTGGCGGGGCAGCTTTATTCCGAGTTTAAGGAGCTTTTTCCGCATAATCGCGTGGAGTATTTTGTTTCTAATTTTGATTATTATCAGCCGGAAGCTTATATGCCTAAAAACGATATGTATATCGAAAAAACGGCGGCGATCAATGAAGAGCTGGATATGTTTCGGGAATCGACGCTCAATTCATTGCTGGAGCGGCGGGATACGATCGTGGTCGCTTCGGTGGCCTGTATTTACGCGGCCAGCGATCCCAAACAATATCGGGATATGTTTTTTACGGTTCGTACGGGCGAGCGGGTAGAGCGAGATGTGCTGATGAAGCGTTTAATCAGCTTACAGTACAGGCGCAATGATATGGATCCCACGCGGGGAACAATCCGGGTAAGGGGCGATGTGTTGGAGATCACGCCCAGCTATACTGATGCCTTTAATATTCGGATTGAAATGTTTGATGATGAGGTGGAGCGGATTACGGAAGTTGATCCTTTAACTGGCAAAACGATACAAGGGTACCAGTTTTATAATATATTTCCGGCCGGGGGATATGTTCGCAGCAAGGAAACGATGTTACGGGCATGCGATGCGATTGAAAAAGAGCTGGAAGAGCGGCTGCAATATTTTCGCCGTCACGATAAGCTGTTGGAAGCGGAGCGTCTGGAGCAGCGAACACGCTTTGATTTGGAAGCGTTAAGGGAGAATGGGTATTGTTCCGGTATTGAAAATTACAGCATGCATATAGATGGCCGCCGCTCAGGGCAAAGGCCTTATAATTTATTTGACTATTTTCCAAAGGATTTTCTGCTTTTTGTCGATGAGTCGCATGTCTCCCTGCCGCAGATCAGAGGCATGTACAATGGGGATCACCAACGTAAAGAGGTATTGGTTGAATATGGCTTTCGTTTACCTTCTGCATTGGAAAACAGGCCGATGCGGTTTGAAGAATTCGAAGACATGACCAATCAGGTTATTTATTGTTCGGCAACACCGGGCGATTATGAATTGGCGCATGTTCATCATCATGTGGTTGAACAGGTCATTCGTCCCACGGGTCTTCTGGATCCCAATATCGTCGTGAAGCCGACACATGGACAGGTGGATGATATTTGTGTGGCTTTGGACAAGCGGATCGCCGCGCATGAGCGGGTATTGATTACCACGCTGACAGTCAACATGGCGGAGGATCTGACGGCCTATTTGAAGGAGAGAAATTATAAAGTATCCTATCTGCACCATGAAACGAAAACGTTGGAGCGCTCGCAGGTTATTCATGACTTGCGAACGGGTAAAGTGGATGTGATTGTCGGCATCAATCTGTTGCGGGAGGGATTGGATATTCCGGAAGTTTCTCTGGTCTGTATTTTGGACGCGGATAAAGAAGGCTTTTTGCGTTCGGAACGCGCACTGGTGCAGATCATCGGGCGATCTGCCCGCAACGAACATGGCGAAGTGTATATGTATGGCGATGTTATGACGGATTCCATGCGGCAGGCTATTGCCAAAACGGCGCATCGTCGTCAAGTGCAGGAAGCGTATAATATGGCGCATGGCATTACGCCTAAAACAATTGAAAAGCCGATTGAAGAAGTGATCAGGGGAAAAGAAACCAAGGAGATGGCCGCAAGGTATCTGGCGAAAAAAGCTAAGGTTTCTAAGAAGGATAAAACAACCTTGCTCAGGGATATGGAGCAGGAAATGCAGGCCGCAGCAAAAGATCTGGATTTTGAAAGGGCGGCGCAGCTGCGTGATATGATTTTTGAATTGAAAGCGGAGGATTAACAGATAAGCACATGGGAATAAAAGTCAAAAAAGGAGATTCAATACTGGCGGCCATGCAGGAGCATATTCCGCATTGGATTCATGATACAAAAAAGGATGCGCATTCGGTACGGGGGTTTCTTTATCTTCCGGGCTGTACGTGTTCAAAGTGCGGCGGGCATGTCAATATGGAGAAAGAGATTTGCCCTTATTGTAAATCACGGATGTCAAGTATGCATGGTGTATATTGAAATAAAACGGAAACAGTGGCTCATCAGCATATTCAGGAGGTGAAGTATGGACGACTTGATGTTATTGAAAACTTTGGAGAATAATCCGCGCATTGCTTTGCGCGATCTGGCGGCGGTTTTAAATGAAGACGCGGATAGGGTTAAAGCAGAGGTGGAGCGGCTGGAAAAAGAAAAGGTAATCGGCGGCTATCATACGGTAATCAATTGGGATAAGACGAATGGGGATCATGTATCGGCGATCATTGAGGTTAGTGCGAAACCTCAGCGGGATGTCGGTTATGATCAGATTGCAAACAAAATTGCGCATTTTGAAGAGGTATCGTCGGTATATCTGATGAGCGGGCGCAGTGAGTTCATGGTTTTTTTAGAAGGACGAACGATGCGTGAGATTGCTGATTTTGTTGGTCAGAAACTGGCGCCGATTGACGGCGTGATTTCAACCGCTACCAGCTTTCTGTTGAGAAAATATAAGGTTGAGGGCATCATGATGGAGCAGGAGGAGCTGCAGGATGAGCGACAGCTCGTTGAACCATGAGCACGATTTTAAATAAGCGGGTTCAGGGCTTGAAACCGTCATTGTTATGGAAGTTTTTTGATCTGGCCAATGAAACGCCGGATGTCATTTCGCTTTCTGTCGGGGAACCTGATTTTCCAACGCCATGGCATGTGCGCGAAGAAGGCATTTACGCAATTGAAAAAGGGCGTACATACTATCCGCCGACACGTGGGTTACTGCAGTTGCGAAAAGGAATTGCTGCATATTATCGTCGGCGGTTTGGTATTGATGGCTATACTCTGGATCAGGTACTGGTTACCGTCGGCGGCAGCGAGGCGTTGGATTTGGCTTTGCGGGTGACGTTGAGCCAAGGGGATGAGGTTATCGTTTTGGATCCGGGATATGTGGCATATGAACCGCTTGTTCAAATGGCCGGGGGCGTACCGGTGTATCTTTCTTTAAAAGAAGAGGATGGCTTTAAGGTGACGCCGGAAAATCTGCGGCCGTTAATTACAGATAAAACAAAAATGATCATTTTGAATTATCCATCCAATCCGACGGGGGGCGTCATGACCGCTATGGATTATGCGGCTATCGTTCCGCTTTTACAGCATCATCATATCGTTGCCTTATGTGATGAGATTTATCTGGAGCTGACTTATGACGCGCCCGGATGTTCATTGGCTCGTTTTCGTAAAGAGCTTGGCGAACAGTTGATTATCGTCAACGGTTTTTCAAAAGCATGGTCCATGACGGGATGGCGATTGGGGTTTGCACTGGCCGAAAAGGAGATCATTACGGCGATGAATGCCGTTCATCAGTATTCGGCCATGGGGCCGGCGACACCGGCACAGTTTGCTGCAATTGAAGCTGTTCATGCGCGTTGTGATCAAGATATTGAGGAACATGTGCTGGCCTTTAAAGGGCGGCGGAATTATCTGGTCAATCGTCTGAATCAGATGGGGTTACGTACAGCGATGCCGGCTGGAGCTTTTTATGTTTTTGCCAATATCACGGCAACCGGGCTGGACAGTGTTACTTTTGCGACAAGGTTGTTAAAAGAGGCGCATGTCTGTTGTATACCGGGGAATGCGTTTGGGCCTTCAGGCGAGGGTTTTGTTCGGATCTCTTATGCATATTCTTTGGAACGTCTGAAAGAAGCATGCATGCATATAGAAAAGTTTATGAAGCAGTTTACAGAAGCGAAATAGATATATGAATCAATGTGATTCTAAAACGCTTGCGGCAAATATAGTCGAGCAGTTGGATGATGATGTGACAAAGCATATGTGTATTTTTTTCTAAGATGGCGCAGACTGCAAGGGAAAGAGGATAAATAGTTTGAAATTGTGGAAATACAGGCAGATCATATTACTTCATGGGATAAGGGTGGGGAAACGGTTGCTGAAAATTGTCAAATGCTTTGTGTTATCCGCTTAAAATAACACTTTTCATTCATTTCAAACAGGATCTCTCTTTCATATAACGTGCAATTTCAGTCGGTGTCAGTTTCCTGACTTCCGTATGCGGATATTCCTGATAGGGGCTGACCTTGAACACCGGCTCCGGCTGTGTACATTTTTTGTTTTTGTTCTTTTTTAGAAACAGCTGCAGAGCTTCTTTGGAAGGAAATATTTTATAGAAAATCCTGCCTCTTGTATCCGTCAGTTCATAAATGCCGCAGGCCTTTTTTTCCGTATAATCTGCCGTTCGTAAATATAGCTTGGCGATTTCGGCGGTCTTGAAAGGGAAATTCCATCTTTGCAAATTGCGGATGGGGTCTTTTTCAATACAGATACACCGCCCGCAAGTTCCGCAGATATATTGTGTATGATTTTGCAGACAGCTGACAGGGTCAAGCAATGGCGTGATGCGGCTTTTATCGGCATAACATTCTTTGCACATTTTTATTGTGCCTCGACAATCATGGTTTCAAATTCCATTTTCGGCATACATAAAGACAGATCGTCGCGTATACGTTCCAAGGCTTTCAGCCGATAATCACAGTCCGTATGACGATTGCCGGCAATGACAAAGATGGCATTTTGGGTATGGTCATCAATTTTGTAAAAAGAGCTGTCGCGTGTGCCGAGCCAGGCGATTACGTTGTTGTCATCACGATAACAATAGTCACTTGGGGCAACGCGTTTCGTATGCCCGCCGATAGAGGTAAAGGTATCCTCACGCTGACTGATGGTAAAAGTCAGGGTGCCGTGAATTTTGTCAGCATCATGTCCGCCGATTGCCAGACAAGAGCGCAAGGTTTCCATGTTATAGATATCAACGATGGTTGAAATACGGGGCATGGCGCCGCGGTGTTTGATACTGCGGACAAATTCCGGAACGGTCGGCGGATTTTTTTTGATACTGCGCTGACACGAAAGAATCAGATTTCGATATCCTTCGGTGATGGGATCATTTGCGATATAGTCCTTTTCTCCGCTTAGAACGCTTTTTTCCAAAGCGGCGATCTTGTTTTCCAAAATTTCCGGCATGGGAACAAGAGGATTGATATGATGCGCAATGCCGATTACCACGGCGTGAATGCCGTGGGCAGTTAATGATGAGTCAACGTGGATGTGCATGATGCGTTTCTCCTTTTCATCATCATAGCATTACTGATTCTTTTCGGTATAATAAAGCGATGACTGAGGGGCGTGTTATGAATGAGAATGCTTTATTGGAAACAGCATCGAATCTGATTGTTTTAAAGGCGATTTTACATATTCTGGACTATGCTCATGGGAAGGCTGTTCGCTCGAATGCGACAATGAACATGGAAGATCCGTTTTTGGAAGGATATGTGATGCGACAGATTCGCCGGATGCATAACAGCACGATGGCGGCGATGGGAGCTTTTACGAAAGGTAATCGCGTGCAGGAGATGCTTCGGGGGTATTTTCAAAAGCAGATTTCTTTTGAAGAGATTTCTTGGGATATTTTGCAGGATGTGGAAGCCTATTGTAACGAACATGCGCTTTCATATGACGTTTTGGTTGTGGATTATCAAAAAGACGGCATTCCGTATTTTGGTGTTATCTTGCTGGAAGAACAGGCGGCTCTCATTCATCATACAGATATGACAGAAAAGGGAATGGTCAACACTGTGCAAACGGAAATGATCATGCCGATGAGGAATAAGCGGCTGACATTGTTTTTTTATATCAATTTGTTGAATATGGAAATGCATCTGGCAGATGAAAAAGAAATCATCACCAAAAGGCTGTTGGCGTGTACAAAAGAAAAGACAGCGCGTCAGGTTTTAACTAAAGCGGAAGAGATCATTGAAGAAATCAGTGGGACGATGGACAGTGCACAGGCTGTGTCGCAATTCAGACAGACAGTTCGCCTACAGAGTGAGAATAACGGGGCAGTTTCTTTAGCCAAAACGGCGCAGGAAGTATTTGCCGAAGAGCCCGTAAAGCAGGAGGCCTTCCTGAAAAAAGCGGTGCAGGAGGCATTGCCGGAATCAACGTCATTTGCGTCTGCAGAAGTCAGGCGATTGAATAGGCAGCAAAAGTTGGTGACGGATACAGGCATCGAAATTGTTTTTCCGCCGGATTACTACCAGAAAAAGGATCTGATTGAATTTGTGCATCATCCTGACGGCACGATTTCCATTGAAATTAAAAATATAGGCCGAATCACCAGCAAGCATTGATATGAATATTTTGTGAAAAAATTTATGAAGGAATTGTCGCACTAACGATATACATGTTATGTTCATATATAGGAGTTGAATATGAATAAGATAAAAGAAACGGCGTTGCTTTTCTTTGCGGACAGCGTGGTGATGACAGTTCTTTTATTACTGTTTAAAAATTTAACGGAATATGCGCGGCTGCATCATACGAGTATAGAAATTCTGCTGGGAGGCTCTATGTATTCATCGTTGTGCTGGCTGGCGTTGATGTTTGTGGGACTGGCGATGGCTTATCATGGTCTGCAGTTGCTTGGTCTGCTTAAAACAACACCCGGTGTCTCCGCTTTCAATCAGGAGTAATCAGTTGTATATGGTTGGGAGTTCAATTTTCATTGAAAGCGTCTTTTCTGTGAAAGCTCCCTTTGGATATATGAGATAGTGTGGGTTTTAGCTAAATTGTAGTGAAAGGTTGATGTGAGATTTACTGCATTTGGCAAAATAAAGTAAAGGTGGTTCAGATCAAGCATCTTTTTATTTAATAATGCTTTGATCATTTTACGCTCTTTCAAAGACAAATATTTATAGCTACCGGCAATCATATCAATGACTTCTTTCTCGAATTGCCAGTCCCATTTTATGAACTTTCTATTAAAAAATGAGTTTTCACAAAGAATAAGAGCGAAAAAGGGGCTTTCAAAAAAGTGAGAATTTTTGCCTATTTAATATAATCTGATAGTTACTCTTTTTAGTGGGGTAAAGGATATACTATAGTAAATAGAAGTTTCTCATAATAGAAATATATGGAGATGAAGTGAAAAAATATTTGTTGTCAATAAAGAAGTTTATTATATTGAGCATTGTTATGAGTATGCTTGAAGCGCTCATAACGTCTGTTATTTTATTGATACCGGGGTGGTTAATTGATAACTATACTAAAGGCATACATTTTATATTACGATTAATCATTTTTTATTTTATAGCATTTACTGTTTATTTGTTTATTTCGTATTTTTCTAATCGTATTTCAGATTATCGGAGGATAAATTTTGAAAAAGAAATAAAAACAGATTTTTTTAATGCAGTCATTTCAAAAAACTATAATCAATATCATAAATATGATATTGAAGAATATGTTTCTATGCAGGCGAACGATATTGGCGAAATGTGTCAGAATTATTTAAGCCCCCTATTATCTATATTTCGTTCAGTATTGTTAATAGTCTCTTTCGGAATATCACTGATTATATTTGTTAATTATTATATTGCCCTATTAATAATATTGTTTTCGATAGCAGTTGTATTTGTACCACGTTTAACGTCTAATAAACTGTCAGAAAAAAACAAAACATATTTAAATCAAGTGGGCAGATATACGTCCAGTATTCATAAGATGCTGGAAGCCCATGATATATTTGATATAAATTGCAAAAAAAAGATTAAGGGGATACATAATAGAGAATTAGAAAAAGTTCTTAGCCTGAATATGAATTTTAGAAAAACAAATAGTTTGGCAATGGTATTAAACGGCGGTGCTGTTGAATTTGTATCGGTTATTACTTTTGTACTGGTAGCTATATTGCTGGTAAATGATAAAATCACAGTTGGCATGGCAACAATTGCCTTTACTTATAGTACAAGGTTTATGGAACCGATTTATGAGTTGAATCTTTGCATTGGAAAGATGCAGTCAGTAAAAAAAATACAAGATAAGTTATTACATATTATTTTTAACAAATATGATTATGAAATATTTAAAAATAAAAGAATTGATATAATTCATACAACACCAATGACCAGAATATATGGGGCAAAGAAACTGCGACTGCCGGAGACAAAATTTGAATATCCAAATAAATATTTAATTACAGGAGAAAATGGTGTTGGTAAAAGTGTTTTGCTAAGACTGTTATTAAATTTTGAGAAGCCGGATGAAGGGAAAGTTGCTTATGACGGGGAATGCAGAGAAGATGTATTAGAACATATATGCTTTGTACCTCAAAATACGGTAATATTTAATGCATCATATGAAGATAATGTAACTATATTCCATTCGTATGAAGATTGTTTTTTGGATAAATATGAATCGTTTTTTCCTAAAGAAATTTTAGATAATATAAAGAAAAATACCAATTTATCAAATCTGAGTGGTGGGGAAAAGCAAGTTATAGCTATAATACGAGCATTATGCAGTGGTAAGCGAATAATTATAATGGATGAACCGTTTTCAGCAATGAATCAAGTTACAATAGATTCATTTATGAGACATATAAAAAGACTGGATAGGATGATCATTGTCGTAGCACATAATGTAGAGAAGTATTCTAGCCTTTTTGATGATATATTAACTATTTCAAGATAGAACGATAAAGGCAGGCTGGATGGAGTCTGCTGTAAGCTGCATTATAGCTTATTTATTGATCCGGTAAGAGTATATATCCTTGTAATAGCCGGGTTTGATTTACAAGAAGCGTAGAATCTGCTACAATTCCCACGCGAGCGGGGACTATGCTGCGTCCCTTCTCCTTGGCAGAAATGCCCGTTACAGACCAGAAGGAGGTATACCAGATGAGCAAATATGAAGTCATGTATATCGTCAACGCAAATGTGGAAGACGAAAAGCGCAAAGCTCTGATTGCATCTCAAAGTGAGATCATCACCCGTGAGGGCGGCAAAGTCATCAAGATGGATGAGTGGGGCATGCGTGAGTTTGCATATCCGATTGATGATATGACAAAAGGCTATTATGTCGTGATGCATTTTGAAGCGGAAGCCGATGTGGAGAAAGAATTGCACCGTCTGATGCGGATCAATGGCGATATTGTCCGGCATATGATCATTAACATTGACGAAATTCCGGATCATCAGGAGGCCAAGTAATCATGGCGGGCGGTCTGAATCATGTGGTTCTTGTCGGACGCCTGACAAAAGATGTGGAAGTGCGTAAGACGCCTTCCGGAGTTTCACTGGCTCGGTTCACCGTGGCCGTTGACCGTCGTTTTGGCAGCAGAAATAATGGTCAGCAGCAAAATAATCAGCCGACTGCCGATTTCATCAGTTGCATCGCCAACCTTGTGACCGGAGATAATTTCATAGCCAG
>CAUTVM010000021.1:0-22315 GCA_963541855.1 uncultured Erysipelotrichaceae bacterium | reverse complement strand
ACCTTCAGAACATTGAATCATTACCGGCGACTCCATTTCCTGCGCAGCTTTGAGAATACATTTCGTCCATTCAAGATTATTCGTATTGAATGCCGGAATCGCGTAGTGACCTTCATAAGCCTTTTTGATCATCTCTGTTGCAGATACCATTACCATAGTTTTTTTCTCCTTTTTTTAACCACCTTTATTTTAGTCCATTTTCCGGCTGGTGAAAAGAAAACCACTCTTGCCATTTTCAAAAAAAGAGACCCTTCTACAGGCCTCGATCCGCTTTCAATATGCTTCATCACCCTTGGGCAAATCCAGTGTTTCTTCCTCTATCTCCTCACGCTCTTCTTCCGTATCTTCCATATCCGCGTCCGCGATATGCAGTTCATCAAAACGCCTGCGGCTGCGCAGATCCCATTTATTTCCACGCAAAGCTGCGAAACGATTATCAACCATCAGTTCACTGTAAAACTGTCTTTTTTTACGCACCAGTTGTTCTTCCGGAATCCGCATGGCTTTTGCAACATCCTGCCAAAGCTGAACAAATTCAACTTCCTTTTTACGCTTCTCCATGCAGCTGAACGCGGCATCTGTCATGGTCATCTTCGCTCTTATCTCCATGTGCATCCTCCTACGCTGTTATTCTCCATTTGTGCCAAGCCAAAATTTACTTTTTTATTTAACCTGTATATGCCCGGAGTGTCAATATGTTTTTTCAACTAAAATGACACCTCGACAAATACTGTTCTGCAATGTACCAGCCTTAACAGGCAAAGTCAATAAAAAAATTGCACTTCATCATAATGAAAAGATTTTCATTTGCTCATCGTTTTCTTCACCGGCGTCATATGCCAGAACAATTGACGATCACTCAATATATGGCCTTGCTCATCCAGAAGCCGATAAGCCGCCATCCATTCGTCTTTATCCTGACGCCAGCCCTGTAAAACGGTTTTTAAAACCATCTTTCCATAGGGGCTTTTGATGAATGCCACACCCATGCGGTCACGATATAGATGAATGTGAGAACCAAAATCCCCCTGCATCTGTAATTCCATCTGATCAGGCGCAAAATGCACGACATATCGCTCATAGCGTAAAGTATCCGCTTCTTTTTCGCCGAATGCCTCTAAAATCTGAACATCTTCTTCCTTCGACAAGCGATCTATGATCGTCCAGCGCACGTGAACCTTCATTCTGAAAATTCCCCGGGAAAATATACCCGATCATCACGGCGCTGGGGCCCATGCACCAATGACCAGACAATATTGCTTGCCTCTTCCAGCTCTTTAATGACACCGCCATGCATACGCACCCATATCGCACCGCCCCGATCACCGGAATAAGGCACATAAGGCGATTGCCGTACATCATCCCGGCACATATAGTACTTTGGATCCATACCCGCTTTGCGCAAACGATTTTTCACCCGACGCACATTTTCCTTCGTCGCTTCGGCAAAGGCAAATAAGCGGCGATCACGCAGACGCGACGCCAGATCCCGCACAATCGGATCAACGGCATGCTCAAGCAAAGAAAACGCATAGAGACACGTGCTTTCATCTAAAATAAAATAATCCTGCAAATTCAGTTTTTCACCCATAGCCAAAGCATGAAACTGCGGAATGGTCAAAGGCAATTGGTTCTTAAGCGCAAGCAAATGCAAACGTGAAAACAAACTGTGCATCATATTCTCATAACTGCGCGCTGTTGGATGATAATAAACCTGCCAATACATGTGATAGCGGGCCATGATGTAATTTTCAATCGCATAAATACCACTTTCCTTGATCACGATACGGCCATCTGACACGCGCAGAATACGCAGCACACGCTCCAAGTCAAACTCGCCATATGCGGTTCCTGTAAAGTATGCATCTCGTAACAGATAATCCATCCGATCTGCATCCAGCTGGGCTGAAACCAGTTGCGGTAACAGCGCATTTTTTGAACGATGCCGGATTACATCCGCGACATCATGTGACAATCCCTTGCTACAGCCTTCCAAAATCCCCTTTAACTGTGCATCTTCCTCAATAATCCGACACGTCCAATCCTCATGCGAACTGTGCGTCACGGCTTCAAACGCATGCGAAAACGGACCATGGCCCAAATCATGCAGAAGCCCCGCCAGCATGACCGTTATCTTCTGTCTCTCATCCAGCGCTTCACGGATATCCGGTACTTCCATCACCATTCGCCGGACAACCTCATACACGCCCAAGCTGTGGCCAAAGCGCGTATGATCTGCCGTATGATATACCATGCACGCTCCGCCCAGCTGCCGAATACGTCGCAGCCGTTGAAACCAGCGGCTGTTGATACAGTCCCAGATCACCTGATAATCCACATGAATATATCCGTGAATCGGATCGCGCAAAACCTTCTCTTCTTCTGTTTTAAGAAACATGCGTCTCCTCCAGCAACACTACCGCCTGTGCCATGACACCTTCACCGCGGCCGACAAAACCGATACCCTCTCCCCGCGTCGCTTTGACGCTGACTTGCGCCATAGAGCATTGCAGGCAACGGGCGATATTATTTCGCATATTTTCAATATAAGGTGCCATTTTAGGCTTCTCTATCATAATCAGGCTGTCGATATTGCCAATACGATATTGCCGCTGATGCATCATTTCACCGACCATCATCAGGATTTTCTGCGAGTCCGCATCCTTCCAGGCCGGATCGGTATCGGCAAACCATTTTCCCAGATCACCCAGCGCCAACGCTCCTAAAATCGCTTCCGCAATCGCATGCAGCAATGCATCCGCATCACTGTGCCCGATCAGCCCCTTTTCATATGGAATGGCAACGCCCCCTAAAATAAGCAGACGTCCCTTTCCGAAACGATGAATATCACTTGATTGTCCGATCCGCATGTATCCGCCTCTGTTCTTTCTTTTTCTAATTATGCCATAATACAAACGACAGCTGCGCATGACCTGCAATCCCGAGTCTAGCAATGCTCAAGGCACTGCGCCGCTGTACAACCGAAAGGATTTTAATGATGAAACAGCGTGCTTTCCCACTTCCAAAAGACGTCCTGACCGCTTTGTCCATGTTACAAGAAGCCGGATATGAAGCTTTTGTCGTCGGCGGTGCCGTGCGCGATCATCTTTCAGGCCTGCCGGTTCATGATTATGACCTGACCACCAACGCCGCGCCGGAAGAAATCATGCATGTATTCCAGGCCTTTGCTATGCGCACACAAGGATTGCGCCATGGTACCGTTACGGTTGTTTTTCCAAATATGCCCTTGGAGATCACAACCTACCGCGCAGAATCCGCTTATCCCGATCATCGTCATCCGGACCATGTCACATTCTCAAACGACTTAATACAAGACTGTGCACGTCGCGATTTTACAATGAACGCCATCTGTTATCATCCCCGTTACGGTTATATTGATCCATTTAACGGCATCGACGATATCCGCCGGAAGAAAATACGCACGGTCGGCGACCCTATGCTACGCTTTGATGAAGATGCTCTGCGTATTTTACGCGCCCTTCGCTTCGCCTCCGTTTACGGTTTCGCCATTGTGGCTGAAACGGCACAGGCAATGTATAAAAAGCGCGATACTTTATGCTATATCCATGCGGAACGGATTCGTGATGAATGGGTGCGCACCATGCTGGGCACCCATTTCCCTGACATATTGCATTCTTATCGGGCCATCTTCACGGTCTTTTTACCTGAACTTAAAACGATACGCAATGACCCTACTTTATTAAACAAACTGAAAACAGCCATCCTGCGTCATGGAAATATTGATATTCTGATGGCTCTTTTATTTTCCGGCATGGTTCAGCCAAATGTTCCGTCTGTTTTATCTCGATTACACTTTGCCGCCAAAGACCGACAGACCATCTGCGCCTTATATTCCTTACGCGATGCGCCCATCGCAACGCAAGCCGATCTTTTGCATATTCTGCAGCAGGCATCACCATTTTTATCAGAATTCATTTTATTCTATGAACTTCTGCATGCGGATATTCATGATCTTGAAAAGCGGCTTCACCTGCTTTTAAAGGAAGGGGCTGTTTATTCCCTGTCCTCTTTGGCTGTTGATGGAAATGATCTTTGTGATGAACACATTCCTCCCGTCTTGCGCGGGCAGCTTTTAAACGATGTGCTGGAAGAAGTCATACAAGGCAGGCTGGCCAATAAAAAAGCGGATCAGCTCGCTTTTATCCGTGCGAAAGTTCCGCCTGATAAGCGTTCCTGATCCCGCCATCAGCCAGCATAACCACGCCGCAATATTGGAATCCGGCCCTTTGCAGCGCTTTTTGCATCGGTATATTTTTGGCATGCGTATCAATTCGTAAATCATAAATTCCGCGTTTAACAGCCTGTTCCTTGGCAAAAGAAAATATTTTCTGCCCAATACCCTGACCGACCATCCCATCGGCAAGAGCAAGCCGATGTATGACGCCATATGGATTCTCATTTCGCCATTGTCCGTTTTGTATATCTCCGTAAGACGCTTCCAAAGCAAACGACAACACGAAATAGCCGCCGCTTTTTTCTCCCTGCATATAGACGTAGGCTGTTTTTCCCAAGATGTCCTGATGGATAATTGCGCGATCCGGATACGTATCACTCCATTGCGGAATACCCGAAGCATGCATGCGCGCCTTTGCCTGCTTTAACAGACACATGATCTCTTCAATCTGCTCTTGTCTTGCCTGCACAATCATAGATTCAGCCCTTTACGATTTTCTTATAGCTTATGGAACTGCTCCACATCCATGACAAAAATGGTTGCACCGCCGATCTGCACTTCGACCGGAAAACTTGCATAGCGGCCGATATCATAACTGGCCGTTGACGGCACGATCTCTGTACGCCGTGTTGATTCATTGCCGATAATTTCAATGCAGGATTCCACTTTATCATCATCCGTGCCGACAATAATCGTCGTATTTCCGGCCCGTAAAAAACCGCCGGTCGTCGCTAATCGTGTCACTGAAAAATTTTCCTTTGTCAATGAGGCGGTGACGCTGGACGCATCATCATTGGAAACAATCGCCAAAATCAGTTTCATGTTCAGATCCTCCGGGTTTTCTTTTATATCTCTATTGTATTACACGTTAAAACGGAAGAAAACGATATCCCCATCCTGCATGACATACTCTTTTCCCTCCAAGCGGATCTTGCCATTTTCCTTCAAGGCCTGTTCCGTATGATACATCATCAGATCCGCATAGCTGTACACTTCCGCCCGGATAAATCCCTTTTCAAAATCCGTATGAATCACCCCGGCACATTGTGGCGCTTTCATCCCCTGACGGAAAGTCCACGCTCTGCACTCCGGCTTTCCAACCGTGAAAAAAGTACGCAGTCCTAACAGGTGATATGCCGCCTTGATAATCTGCTCTAATCCGGATGTCTCGATTCCCAGATCATCCAGAAACGCTCGCTTTTCTTCCTTTTCAAGGCCCGAAAGTTCTTCTTCAATGCGTGCGCAGATGGCAATGCAGGCACTTTTTTCCTTTTCGGCAAATTCTTTGACTGCTTTATAATATTCATTTTTTTCAGGAGCACCGATTTCCTCTTCTCCCATATTCGCCACATAGATCACCGGCTTGGCAGTCAACAAGGCATAATTTCGAACCGCCTGTTGATCACGATCAGAAAGGTCAATCAGGCGCACAGGCATACCGGAAGCCAATGCCGTTTTAAGCTTCTGCAACGTTTCCATTTCCATTGTGGCATCTTTTTCTTTCGTCTGCGCTTTGCGAAATACTTTGCTTATGCGCGTCTCCACCGTTTCCAAGTCGGCCAAACAAAGCTCCAGATTGATTTCCTCCATGTCCCGGACAGGATCCAGCGATCCCTCCACATGTTCAATATCCGGATCCGCAAAACAGCGCACAACATGAATCATGGCGTCCGTTTCGCGAATATTCGCCAAAAAGCGATTGCCAAGTCCTTCGCCTTTGGAAGCTCCCTTTACAAGCCCGGCGATATCCGTAAATTCAAATGTCGTATAAATGGTCCGGAGCGGGTGAAATAACTTTACGATTTCTTCCATCCTCTCATCCGGCACTTCTACGACACCGACATTTGGCGCGATCGTCGCAAACGGATAATTCTCTGCCAAAACTTGACTGTTGGTAATGGCATTAAATAGCGTTGATTTACCGACATTCGGCAATCCGACAATTCCGGCTGTTAATGACATATGTTTCTTTCCTCCTGCTTCTGTATGCATTCTTCTTCGGCGGTATACTTATCTAATACCTTTTAAAATAAAGGTTTTTTTGTTTGTTCACATGGAGATGCTCATTTCATTTAAGTTCATTTTAAATTTTTTTACCTGTCTTCTCTTGATCCCATCCGCTTTTATTACAAAGTCAGCATTTTAACAAAAATATCATTTTTTTATTCTAAGTATTATTTTCTTGTATTAACTTTTTATTACAAAAAGCCTTTAATTGATTTAGACAATTCGCCATACTCTACCTCACTTTATTTACAAGACTCTTAACTAAGTCTTTATCTTCTATCTTAGTAATTCCAAAACTCTTTTTACCAGCATCTTTGATAGAAGCTCCAATATGATAAACTTCTGCTTTATCTATGATTAAAAATCTATCGTGAAAATCCGTAGTAGTTTTAACCGTTAGCTTTGGATATTGAGCATTAAATTTCGTTATATCTTTTGTTGATAAACTTCCTTTTCCTGCTGTTATAATCACAGCATCCACACTTTTATTCTTCTTGCAAAGAATATTTAAGGTGTTAACATCGACATAGTTGTCAATCAAAATTATTTCTTTATTAGCCTTTTTAACAAGTCCTACAATAAAGCTGAATGCATCATATATTTGCCCATCAAAAAAAATATTTTGCTTCACCTCAGTATTGGTAGCTAAATAATTAAATACTTCTTCCAGCTTCTTATCTGTTTCCAATTGCTTTAATTCAATCCTATCCAATCTTGAAAACAGCTCTTGATTGGAAATCAAAAATCTTCTCATCTCCACAAAGCTATTCATAATTTTAATACTGACTTCGACTGCTACATCGCTTTTAAGCACAGCTGAAAGCATTGCAATGCCCTGCTCTGTAAAAACATATGGCATATATCTTCTGCCACCATGTGCATTGTCTTCACTTGAGGTCACAAATTGTGACCTCAAGTTTTCATATTCTTCTTCCGTTAATTGGAAACGAAAATGTTCTGGGAATCTATTTAAATTTCTTTTTACTGCTTGATTCAATACTTTAGTTTCAACATTATAAAGATAAGCTAAATCCCTATCTATCATTACTTGCCTGCCTCTAAACGTATAAATCATATTCTGTATTTCTCTATTATCAACAATGACAAGATTTTTATCTTCTTCCATTCAATATCCCCATCTTTCCCCAATCCGATCATTGAACCGCCTTCGTTTCACGATACGCAAATGCAAATCGCCGGCAACGGTTATTTCATGAACTCTTTTTGCAGATTATCGACTCGCTCACTGTGCATCATGCGGCTCTTCACGCGCCGCCTTTTCCACAACCCGTTTTAGCTTTTTTTCAAACTCATGACGCGGGAACATGATCACTGCGCCGCACCCCTGACACTTGATCTTAATATCGCCGCCCATCCGGATCAACCGCCAGAGCTTTGACTTATGGCAGGGATGTTCCTTTTTCATCTCCACAATATCATTCAAACCATATTCACCATTCAACATCCGGTTCGCTCCTGATACGCCTGCAACGTATTCTTCAATAACATGACAATCGTCATCGGCCCCACACCGCCGGGAACCACGGTAATCGCCGCCGCCTTTTCTTTTACATGCGCAAAATCCACGTCTCCGCACAGATGACCGTCAGCCAGACGGTTGACACCCACATCGACGACAAAGACGCCTTCCTTCACCATATCCGCCGTTACATAATTAGCTTTGCCGACGGCCGCTATCAGTACGTCCGCCTGACGTGTCAGCACGGACAGATTCGGCGTATGACTGTGACAGATCGTTACCGTCGCATTGGCATTCAACAATAACCGAGATACAGGCGTGCCCACCAGCCGCGAGCGGCCCAGAACAACAGCATGGCGGCCATCAAGATCACAATGCATATATTCTAAAAGAGCCATGATTCCGGAAGGCGTACAGGGAATAAATCCCGGCTTTTTTAAATACAGACGTGCGATATTTTCCGGATGCAGTCCGTCGACATCCTTTCGCGGATCAATGATGGCTAAGGCATGCTCTTCATCCAGCATCGACGGCAAAGGCAGCTGTAATAAAATGCCGTCAATTTCCTCCTCCTCATTACATGCGGAAATGACTTCTTCCAGCTCTTGCTGCGAAATCGCCTTATCCAGTACATATGTCCGGCTTAAAATGCCGACTTCTTTACAAGCTTTTTCCTTAGCGCGGATATAGGATAATGAAGCCGGATGATCGCCAACCATGATTACGGCAAGACACGGCATGCGCTTATGCATAAAGCACAGTCTGTCGGTCTCCCGTTTGATTTCAGCCTTGAATTTGGCGGCAAGTTTATGGCCATATATGATTTCCGTCATTTCAATTCCTCACTATCTAACAAGATGGTTATCGGTCCGTCGTTCAACAATTCCACCTTCATCTCTTCGCCAAATATGCCGGTTTCCACCCGCACGCCCAAACGGCGCAACGCTTCATTGAAATAGTCATAGAGCTTTGCGGCATATGCAGGTTTGCCGGCCCTGGTAAATCCGGGACGATGCCCATGCCGACAATCCGCATACAGCGTAAATTGTGAAATCGAAAGGATCGCCCCGCCGACGTCTGCAAGCGCCAGATTCATCTTTCCTTGCGAATCGTCAAAAATCCGCAGATGAACGATTTTCGCCGCCATCTTATCTACAACCGCTTCATCATCCGCATCGGAAAAGCCGACCAGAATCATGAATCCCTGCTGAATCTTTCCGACTTGTGTGCCGTTGATATGAACTTGTGCATATTGAACTCTCTGTATCACCGTTTTCATATCGTTCAGTATACCCCACTCAGGCAATCAATCCAAAGTGGACAAGCGCTTTATAAATGCCGTCATCATCAATATCGGCCGTCACATAATCCGCCTTTGCTTTGCAATCGGGCGAACCATTTCCCATCGCAATGCCTAAGCCTGCCCTTTCAAGCATGTCCACATCATTATTTCCATCGCCAAAAGCAACGGCATCCGTCCAGGAATATCCGGCATGCGCGCACATCTTTTGCATTGCCCATCCTTTAGATACCCCTTTTGCCGAAAGATCAAAAGCCTGCGGATGCCACCATGTCGGCCGCAAGGCATGTATTTCATTTAAAAATTTCTTCGCCTCGTTTTGATCCGCATAAACCGAGATCTGATACACCGGTTCTTCATATATGCGCTGCATATTGCCGATGGCACGGGGAGCGGTATGAATCTGCCGCTGAATTTTCATCACTTTGTCCGTATAGCGATTCATCCAGCCGCCATGTGCATTGGTAAACATTGCCGCAAGACCCTGCGCATCCAGATAGGAAACCGTCCGCGTCAACGTTTCCGGATCAATTGCCCGATCAAATAAGCAATTTCGCCTTTCATCCGCCGCGTACGCTCCCGTCAATAAAATATATCCGTCAAAATGCAGCGCATGCGTCTGCCTCAACTCCTCAATCTCAAAAAGACCGCGGCCGCTGCATAAAATGCAGGGAATACCCTGCGCTTGTAAGCGTTCAAAAGAGAGCACCGTTGACGCCGGTACACAATTGCTTCGATGCGACAACAAGGTTCCGTCCATATCAAAAAAGCAAATCGGCCGGCCCATAACTATGCAACGTAATTGCCGATCAAGCTGTTTAAAACGGCGAGCAGAATAGAGGCGATGATCAATGTCAGCAAGGATGGAACGACGACGCCGGCTAAAGTTAAGGATAATCCCAATACCAAGCCGTTAATCAGCAGGGAAAAGAGACCTAATGTCATAAATGAAATCGGCAGTGCGATAATCTGCAATATCGGCCGCAGCGTCGCATTCAAAATAGATAAAGCCAAAGCCGCCAGCACCAATGTGTTCATATCCGGAAATAAGATCAGCTTCAATAATCCGGACAGTGCCCAAAGGGAAATAGAATTGATTACCCAGATCTGGATAAATTTACGCATGTTTCCTCCGCTTCGTTATTCCTTCATCGGTCGCAAAATTCGTAACAGCCACCGTAAAAGCGGCAGACCGCTCATTAAAATCAGCAGACCGATGCACATGTACTGATAATACATCCAAATTCGATTGGAACCCAAGGCGGACTTTGCGGCGGGTGTTGTTTTTTCCTTGATCTCCTTATGTGCCGTCTGTTCGCCGATCACCTTGCCGTCTAAAGAAAAGATGATCTTTCCGTTGATCTGCTGCGGATCGGAAGAATCGCCATTTTCCACCTGAATTTCCGCCGTCAAGGTATCTGTCGGCACATTTCCCTTCAGTAACAAAGAAAAATCTCCATCGGCAGAAAAGATGACATCAGCAATGTGTTTACGTCCCTCTTTTACTTCCACCGTTATCGGCTTGATCATATCCTTGGAAATGGTTACTGTCTGATATGTACGAAAGCCGTAATCAAACAGCTTCGCAACATCCGCATAGGCATTTTCTGCATTTTCTTCTCCCATGACAACGGCAATCAATTCCGTGCCGTTCCTTGCGGCCGAGGCACTGATCGCATATCCGCCTTCCGTGGTACTGCCGATTTTACCGCCGGTAATGCCATCATATTGATGGGCACCCGAGCGCAACAGTTGGCAATCGTTCGGTAAAACTCTCTCTTGACTGTTCTTGTTAGTCGCTGAAAGTGTATAGGAAGAACTGCCAAACAACTGTGCGAATGTCGGCTGCTGCAAGGCTTTGCGAGTCAATGTTGCAAGATCGGCGGCGCTGGCATAGTTTTCTTCCTGATACAGGCCGAAAATATTATTAAAATGTGTATCGTTCATCTGCAAGTCAGCCGCCATACGGTTCATCATGGCCACGAAAGAATCTTGATCTCCTCCAACCGCCTGTGCTAACATGGCCATCGTATCATTCGCACTCATTAACATGGACGCATATTCCGCATCTTTTACCGTTAATGTCTCTTCTTTCTGGATCCACAACACACCGGAAGAATGATCATAGGTTTCATAGGCGGCATCGCTCATCGTGATGGACATATCGTCCTTGAGTTTCATTGTTGCAATATAAAGGCCCATCAGTTTGGTTAATGAAGCCGGATCACGACGTGTTGAGCTGTTTTTTTCATACAGTACATTGCCGCTTGCCCGATCAATCAGAATCGCTTCCGGAGCCGCGACATCAACGTTTTCTTCCGCTTGAACCTGTAAAGCGGAAAAAGCCATGCAGACAGCCGCAATTCCATATTTCCGCCAACGTTTCATGTGCTTATTTTATAACAGTTACGTTATTTATGCAGGTTTTGTATTGCTTCGTAAAAGGCGCATCGCATTCAATACGCACAACATGGCCACGCCCGTATCGGCAAAAATAGCCATCCACATATTCGCATAGCCAAGCGCCCCGAAAATAAGTGTCAGAATTTTAATGCTGATAGCAAAATAAATATTTGTATTGGCTGTCCGAAGAATACGGCGAGCACTTTGAATCGCCAGTGAAATCTGTTCCGGCCGATCATTCATCAACACGATGTCCGCCGCCTCGATCGCCGCATCACTGCCGATGCCGCCCATTGCCAAACCGACGTCCGCCGAAGCGATCACCGGCGCATCATTCACACCATCGCCGACGAAAGCCGTCATTCCCCTTTGACGAATGCGCTCCACTTCTTTTACCTTATCTTCCGGCATGCAAGCGCCGATTGCCTCATCGACGGATAATTTTCGGGCAACTTCCTGTGTTAAGGCTTGATCATCCCCGGAAAGAATAACGGTATGCAAGCCTTCTTTTTTTAGTTGATCAATGGCGGAAACGGCTCCTTCTTTAATCTGATCCTGCAAGACAATACAGCCTTCATATTGTCCATTGCGGGCAACGTATACCAGTGTCCCATGTTGCTCTTCTTCGGTAAATAAAATACCTTGTTCCTTCAACAGACGGGCGTTGCCGGCCAGAATAACATTTCCATTTTCACAAATAGAAATTCCGCGGCCCGCAATCTGTTTCATATCGGTAAGCGTCGTTTCATCTATCGGTGTCGGATTGGCGGCACGGATACCTAAAGCAAGCGGATGGCTGCTGAAATATTCGGCCGCCGCGGCATCATGCAAAAGCTGTTCTTCCTTGACCCGGGCATGCAAAATTGTCGTTACGGCAAAAGTGCCGCTTGTCAACGTTCCGGTTTTATCCATGACAATGTTCTTTACGGCGGCAAGACGGTCGATTACCGTCGCTCCCTTAACCAGAATGCCTTGTGCGGAAAGGCCGCCGATACCGGCGAAAAAGCTGAGCGGAATGGAAATGACAAGGGCGCAGGGACAGGAGATCACCAGAAAGGTGCAGGCGCGCGCAATACCTTCATCAATGCTTTTTGTCAAAAGTGCCGTTACCATTACCGTCACAATGGAAGCCGCCACAACCGTCGGTGTATAAATACGGGAAAAGCGCGTGATAAATCTTTCCGCTTTTGCTTTGTGTGTTTCACTGTTTTCGACCAGTTCCAAAATACGGGCTACCGTTGAATCACCATAGGTTTTCTGCACCACAATCTCTAAGACTCCCGTTTCATTCACTGATCCGGAAAGCACTTCATCGCCCACATCTACATCGCGCAGCTTTGCTTCGCCGCTTAGGGAAGCGACATTTAAAGAGGAGGCACCTTGCTGAATGCGCCCATCAAGCGGAATGCGCTCACCCGGCTTTACGCGGACAACCTCGCCGATGGCAACTTCTTCCGGAGCTAAGCGCATATAAACTCCATGGCGAAATACTTCAGCATATTCCGGTCGAATATCCATCAAAGAACCGATCGACTGACGAGAATGGGCGACGGCGCGTGCCTGAAAATATTCACCAATCTGATAAAACAGCATGACACCGGCAGCTTCGCGCATTTCACGCATATAGATGGCGGCGATGGTGGCTGTAGCCATCAGGAAATGTTCGTCAAAAAGCTGCCCGCGTCCGATTCCGCGCATTGCTTTATATAAAACGTCACAGCCCAGCACAATATATGAAGCAAGCGCGAACAGGACTGTCCAATGACCATCGGTAAACAGGCTTATGGCAAATAAGCAGGCTCCCGCAGCCAGCCGGACCATCATTCGATAATCATTTTTAGGTTCAGCTTTTCCTAAGGATTCATGCAGGCGCGTCATGGTAACATTCTTTCCTTGATCCTCTTCCAGCAACCGCCTCATTTCCGCTTCAATTTCAGACAAGTTATGCGCATCGCAGGAAAAATGCAAGCGGGATGAAATGCCATAGACAATGGAGCAATCTGTCACACCGGATAATTTCTGAAATTTTTCTTCCAGTTCATGAGCGCAATTTGCGCAATCAATCGTTTGAATCTGATAGGTGTATGTTTTTTTTAAAGAAGATATATTTTCAATTTTGCCGTTTTGGCCGATCTCTTGGCGCAGAATGGCTGTTACCGCCTGTTCCACCGTCTGCTCGCTGCTGTCGGTTACTTCGTATTCCAGCAGACTTTTGATACCGAAAGTCATCTTTACGTTTCGGACATTTGCCAGCTTTGCGATTTCTTCTTTCATTTCATCGGCACAGGCGGCGCAGTCAATACCCTCAATGCGCAGCCGAATATTCTTATAAGCCATGAGCGCCTCCATTATTTGAACAGTTGTTCAACTATTCCTTTATCAGTATAGCGGCTTCGTTCAATCTCGTCAATCAATGTGTTTGGAATCAAAAAAAAGTATCTCATTTTTGAGATACCGTCTGCACAATGGTATGCGTTAAGCAGTGGTTCTTATCAGCCAGCGGACGAAGATCTTTGCTGCACTTGTTTCAGAAGCGCATCCAGATCTATTTTTTTAGCTTTTTCAGCATATTCTTTTTCGGCGTCGTCCAGGCGTTTAACGATCGCATCCAATGTTTCATTTTTATCCGCCATTGTCATTCCACCCTTTCCGTAAGGCTGATTGTATGCCAAACTAAAATACAGAAACAGTCTTGATTTTCTTATAAAAACAGTTTTTATTATCATCGCGTTCCTGATCATGTACAACCGGCAAATACAGATACATCGGTTTTTGCTCCATCATCACTTGCGACGGATCAAATTCATATTTATCCGAAATTAGAAAATGAAATATTTTCCGGATATCAAAATAATCTGCGGCTTGTGCGTTTAAAATGCGCATTGATCTTGCTGCGCGCCGATGTTATAGTATCTCTGCATCCGGTGGGTGCATCAGCATGGGGCTGTCATGGTTTCGACAGGTTTATGTCTGATTCGGACGGCAGTGGAGCGGTGACCTTATCACCATTCAATTTAAACGCTAATAACCATAGCACAAGTTTTGCATTCGCTGCCTAAGAACGCTTGACGCGTTGCAGCGAGCCGGCCGATAACAAATTCCGAATTGTATCGGCTGCGTAAAAAAACCGGATAAGGTGAACCGGAAAGACTGTACGGGGATCTCGAAAATGAAACGGTCTGATTCAGCAGAAAGTTTTGCGTGCTGTACATTCTGCTGTCTTATAAACAGCTGCGCTAAACTGTAGATATCCGAATGTGGGACAACTCTTGGACACGGGTTCGACTCCCGTCAGCTCCACCAATGACATTTAGAGCTCTGTTTTTCAGGGCTTTTTATTTTTATCGAGAAGATTTTGAGAAGATTTTTCAATAATTTCAAGCATTTCATCATTATTTTTTTGAAGAAGATGCGTATATACGCGTAGGGTAATATCCACACTGCTATGCCCCAATGTAAGCGTTCGGCAACGACTACAGAAGACGGAGCGGATGCAGGCGGAGGTCCATTTCACGTGAATCTGTCTCAATCCGTCAGTATCATTCAATGGAAAACGAGGTGCGAAATAGAAGAAAGCCTCATTTACGAGCGTTTTTCCTTTTGACGTGTTCAGCTTCCTGTGATTATGACGGCTTTCCATGATGTGGGACCGTAAAATTTATTTTGTCGCTTTCCGCTTGTATATGAATGAAACAGACTTCTGACTTGCGCTTATGCAAATGTTTTCCTTGCATTATTACTTGTGCAAGTTTTATCCCATCTTTGACAGTTGAAGATGGGAGATTATCATATTACAAGCATGGTGACGCAGAATGATGAGTAGTAGATGATTGCTTGGAACAAGTAAAAACGCCTAAGGCCTCTGTAGGAGGTTTTATCTCTTCCGAATGTCCTTTCTGTATGTGGGAAATTAGAGAGGAATTTAAAGTGCCATTAATGCGTCAAAAGACGACACATTTTAAATGGCACTTTTCACGTTATTGCAATTAGGCTCTATTGGCTGACCTGATCCAGCGGTGAATCATAATTACTTTCCCATTAACTCTCCTCCATCTTACCAAAGGGAGAGTTAATGGGTGAGTTAAAAGTGAGACAGTCTTGTCGAGTCAGGAGGAAATGATGGCAATTCCGATCAATATAGAAGAACTGCTTCGGCGGTAAGTGATAGAAAGTATACGTATAGAATACAAGGCAGATTGGAATCCATATAGAAGAAATTAGGCAAGAAAGAGTTTATGAAGCGTAGAGTTTTTTCTAAAATGATGGGTCAAGGCTCTAACTTTGACTTCCATATCTATATTATGAGGTGATGCAATAATGTTAAATAGTCGTGGATCAGAATTGAATTGCAAACAATTCATCATTATTTTTTCTTAATCGACGACATCTTGGATATGACAAAATAAATGGTGACCAATATGCACATGCATCACCACACGTATATAAAACAGGCCAAGAGACAACTTTAAAAACAATGTCCTGTCCAAATCGTGTTCATGCAAATCTTATTTATCCTTTATTCTGAAACTTGGTGAAACCTTTTGCGGGCAAAGGGAATAAATCGAATTAATGATCTTCATCCATGATCTCCTTTGCATATCGTAAAATAGGCATTTCCCGATTATAAATCAGCTTCCCCAATTTGGTATCAGCACAATGCTCATATTCATCAAGTGCATCCGCATACTTTAATTTTAATGTCGACAGATGAAAAGAATCTCTCTCCGCTTGCGTCAAATTTTTACGGCCGAATGCTTTAATCTTACATAGAAAATAATGATTGATATTATGTCGATGCAGCAAATTATAATAATCCCGGACAATCCCTATTTTACAAATCACCTTCACCTGTATGCCTAATTCTTCTTTCACTTCCACTCCTCCTCCGGCTGTTTCAATCAAACTGACTTTGCCAAAGTCATCATCACGCTCCACTCTGACAAAATAAAAATTTTCATCTTCATCATAAACAATAGACCTGGCTATATTCCGCTCATGGTCTGTATACGTATATGGCCATTGCCTGTCTTGTAAAACCAATTCAAGCTCTCTATTGTGCTTCATGATCATTCTCAGCGTGAACGATATTTAAGGGCCTTCTGCATTTCTCGTGCCGCATCCCGATTCTTGCTTGTCTGCCGCTTATCATAAAGATCCTTTCCGCGCGCCGTGGCAATTTCCATTTTTGCCCGCCCCCCCTTCAAATACATGCGTACCGGAACCAATGTATAGCCCTTCAGACGAACTTTATCATACAGCTTGCGAATTTCATGCTTATGCAGTAACAATTTCCGATCTCTTGTTTCATCCACATTAAAAATATTTCCTTGACGATATGGGGAAATATGCATCGCCTTAATCCACGCCTCCCCATTTCGAATCGAAACATAGGCATCCTTAAACTGCACGCGCCCTTGACGAACAGACTTGATCTCCGTCCCCGTCAAAGCAATCCCGGCTTCCAGTTTATCTTCCAGAAAATAGTCATGCCGGGCCCGGCGATTTTCTGCGACACGCTTAATGTGTTCCTTTTCCGCCATACTTTTTCCCTTTTGTTACATGACTATGATGCGGGCGGCGAGTGAATGCCCGCCTGCGATCATGATCGACTTTCTTACGCATCCTTGTTTCGTCTTTCTTCTTGCCGAAAGCGAAATGTTTTCGCTTTTTATCATCGCGTACATCTCTTTCCGCCGCTTGATGCCTCTGACGCAACGGCGTATGCACGTCCTGATTATTTCCTCGCCGCGAAAAAGATTCCGCTTTTACCATGCGATGATGCAACGGTTTTCCCTCCAGATGGACAAGGCCAAAATCAATCGTTTGTTTTTCTTTATCCGCCGCCAGCACCCGCACCGTCACCTTTTGCCCAACCTGATAAACCGCATGATGCTTGCTGCCAACCAGACACAGGCGCTCCTCATTCAGCTCATAATAATCATCATGCAATGACTGCATGCCGACCATACCCTCAATCGTGTTATCCAAAGCCACATAAAAGCCGTGTGCGGTAACGGAAACAATTGTACCGTTCAATACTTCACCGATATGATCCGCCATGTATTCCGCTTTCTTCATATCCATGCACGCAAATTCCGCATCCGCGGCATTTCGCTCCTGCATGCTCGCCTGCTGGCTTGCCTGCTGTACAATCTCGCGATCTTCATCTGTTATCTTCGGCGCCTTTTCACCGCTATATTTTCGCAGCATGCGATGAACCAAAAGATCCGGATAGCGGCGGATCGGCGATGTAAAATGCAGATATGCTTCTTCACCAAGACCGAAATGACCCAGATCCTTTTCATCATAGCGCGCCTTCTGCATGCATCGCAGCATCTGCGAAGCTAATAGATCATAAACAGAAGACGATTGCGCGCCTTTTAAATACTGCTGAATCCGTTTAGAAGTCATCTCTCCTTTTAAAGAAAAAGGAACACCCATAATGGACGCAAAGTGTACATACTCCCGCAAACGCTTTTCAGATGGACGCTCATGAACCCGATAGATACACGGGATTTTATGCGCATCCATAAAATGCGCCACGCTGACATTCGCGGCAATCATGCAATCTTCAATCATCCGTTCCGCATGCCCGCGCTTGCTGACGCTGACGCTTGTCGGATGACCGGCGGCATCACAAATCACTTGCGATTGCAAGGTATCAAAATCAATTGCACCCTTTTCCATACGCGCCAAGCGAATCGCATCCGCACAATCACGCAAATTGATCAACATTTCTTTCAACTCATCATCATACGCGGACATTTTTTCGTCCTGTTCCAGAAACCGATTCACTTCCGTATATGTCATACGCGCCTTTGAACATATCCAAGAAGCATATAATTGACAGGCGCTGATCGCTCCATCTTTTTCAACATGCATATCACATGTATTGGTCAAACGTACAACGTGCGGATTCAATGAACATATGCCATTGCTCAATTCTTCCGGCAGCATCGGTACGACACGATCCGTCACATATGTACTGCATCCGCGCTTAAATGCCTCCTGATCCAATAAACTGCCGGCTTTTACATAATGTGAAACATCCGCAATTGAAACGCGCAGCCGCCAGCCGTCGGCTTCGCGCTCCACACTGATCGCATCATCAAAATCCCGCGCGTCTTCGCCGTCAATTGTAATCGTCTGTATCCCGCTGAGATCAATCCGTCCCGCAAGCTCTTCCTCTTTTACAGCCGTTCCGCATGCACGCGCTTCTTCAAGCACTTTTGGGCTGTATGCTGAAATAATATGATGTGCCAATAAAATGGAAGTGATGTCTACACCCGGATCGTTACGATGTCCCAGTGTCTGTTCCCATTCTAATAGCATCGGATTCTCAAATGACCGGATGCGGGCGATGATCTTCAGCCCTTCTTCCGCCTTAAAATTTGCCGGAAAATGCATGACAAACGTACGCTCTTTCAGCCATTCGTTATCCGGAACAAAACGAAGACTGCGTCCATGATGCAGCAAAGTGCCTACTAGAAAAGAGGTACGCCGTTCCAGAATTGCATATATTGCCCCATACATTTTCTGTCTTTCTTCATCTGCGCCGCTGATATGCACCAAAACGAGATCACCATCGAACGCCCCCATCTGCAATTCCGCGTCAATTAAAATTGACGGACCGTCCATTTGATCTATATATCCCACGCCCCGGCGATTGATATGCAATACGCCCTCCGCCATCCGTGCCTGCTCTCTGGTTTTATACGTGTTGCGCTCGCCGCGAAATAAAACATATTCCGCTTCCAGATCATCCAGTGCTTTAGCAAGTGCAATCCGCTCGCTTGCTTTTGTTAAGCCCAGCATTGAGGCGATCATCTTACGATCCGGAAAATTTCGCTTATAATTTTTTACTACGGCTGTAATGCGCTTTTTCAAATCCGTCATTTAAATCTCCTTTTCGTCAAAAAAAACAGCCGGTTATGCTTGATCCGACTGTTTTCTGATTTACTGCGCAATCCGTATCACAATAACCAGAACAAAGAAAGCAACGCCAAGAACCATCGTGATATAAGACATCACTTTTTCCGGACCGCGCTCTTTCACATTGGCAAACAGATTTAAACCGCCATTACCGGTAAACGCGCCGGAGATACCGTCGGATTTGCCGCCTTGCAGTAATGTAATCACAATCAACAAGGCGCTTACAATCATCAATAAAGCATTAAGCATAAAAAGCAAGTTCCTTTCGCATATACGCGGAAATTATAGCAGAGGCCGTGGGCCAAGTAAACTCAATGCGTATCAATAAACTCAACATGCAGCGTCATTCCCAGACCCTGGGCAATACGTGCCAGTGTCCGTATAGACGGATTCGCCAGCCCCGTTTCCAGCTTGCTGATATCCGCCTGAATGATGCCGGTTCGTCTGGATAATTCCTGCTGCGTTAAATGCAGCTTCATGCGCCGCTTTTTTATATCCCGCATAATGGAAAAATACGGCTCTGCCTGCACATTTTTATCCTTTTCTTTCACCGTTGCACTCCTTTCATGATAAATCGTATAAATTCTTTCTTTTTATCATAAAGCGAGCGCTTACTTTTTTCGCTACATTATGCATGCTTTTTCTTGTAGATTTTTGTTAATTTTTTAATTTTTAACAAAAAATATCACTTTCCATCCATATCGGCATGCCGATATCTCTTTTTCAAGCAAGTAATTTAGCAATCAGCCCTTCGAAAATGCCCCACAGTGAAAAATCCTGACCGCCGTATACAAGCATCCAAGGCTGAATAGTATGGTTAAAGAAGTACGCCCCCAGACCTACTAATAAAACCATGACAATACCGTTCACAGCAGCCCCGATTATACAACCGCGTCTGCCGCCGTAGGCATTTGCAATGATCGCCGCACAGCCATTTTCAAAGAAACACGTGACAACAAGCGGAATAACAATTGTCGGGAAACGCCCCGCCGTTATAATAATCGTTATCGTAGAGGTGATCATCGCCACAATAAAACCGATAATCAATGCGTTAGGTCCATATCCAAAGATAACCGGACAATCCAATGCCGGGATGGCTCCGGGAACAACCTTTTCGGCAATACCTTTAAACGCGGGAACAATTTCCGCAATCAACATACGAACACCTTGTAACATAACCGTCATACCGACGCCAAAGTAAATGGCATGCGTAAATAAATAAGTGAAAAAACCCGTTGTACCTCCCGCATAGCCCCATACTTCTTTCGGAACCAGACCGGCTCCCAAAAGCAGGAAGTATAGAATAATATAAACAACCGCAATCGTAATCGAACCCGTGATGGACACTTCCCGCAAAAAACCAAATGACTTGGGAACTTTCATATCTTCCATACTCTTGGAAGGATCACCGCATAATTTTGCGACCCCGGCGGAAATTAAGGAAAGTGTTGTCGTAGGATGCCCGATTGTAAAATCATCCTTCCCTGTCACTTTCTTTACCAACGGAAGCATTAAGTTCGGTGCAATGACCATGTATAAAGCCGTAAAAACCGCTGCTAAGAAAATCAGCTTCCCTCCGGTCAGCCCGGCGTCTACTCCGGCCGCGATAAATACAAATGGGAACCAATATAACATATGCCCGGTCAAGAACACCGACTTCCATTTCGTAAATCTCGCTACCAGTAAATTAACTGCAAACGCCAGTAACATGACAATGCCGATCTGCGTACCATAAGTTGCGCCGATATCAACCGTCGCCGGCGGCGCTGCCTGCAGAGGCAATAAAGCATTAAATGCCGTCGAAATACCGCCGATTGAATTTCCGATAATTAATCCGGTTCCGGCATTCAATACAAAGAAACCGATCGCTGTCATCAATGTCCCGCGAATAATGTCTGAAACGGATCGCTTTTGTAAAATCAAACCGATCATCGCCACTAAGGCTAAAAAGATCGCGCCCTGTCCGAAAATCTCATTGATGATAAAATTCAAAACATTCATAAATTTCCCCTTTCTTTCTGCTTAGGCCTTCAATGATGCAAAATACGCCTTTACCTGAGACTCTACTTCAGCGCTATCCATAAAGTTTTCAACGATCATAATCGGTACTTGCGCTCGATCGCTGATGCGCTCCGCCAAGTCTTTTGAAATGAAGATGACATCACATGGATTACTGAGACACGTTCCCACATCGCCCGTAAATGTTTCCGCTTCCAAGCCGTTCTTTTTAAGAATGTCATCAATCGCCATGCGCAACATGAGAGACGACCCGCACCCAAATCCGCATACACACTGAATCTTCTTCAAAGACATTTCTGCGCTTCCTCCTTCCCGTTATTGATAAGCTGATAGATTTCTTTTGCGCTTTGGCACACTTCCAGCTGCTCAATCACACCCGGCCGCAACAATACTTTGGCAATTTTCTGCAAATATTGCATATGTGCATTTTTATCCGTACATGATAAACACATGACGATGGACACGGGATCATTCGGACTGCCGAATGAAATCGGCTGTGCAAGTGTAATGACTGATATTGCCGTGTGATGCACGGCGGCAGATGGAGCGGCATGCGCCATCGCAAAACCTTTCGTTAAAACAATATACGGCCCAAATTCGATCAGACTGTCAATCATCGCCTGAATATACTCTTCCCTGATGTCTCCGTCATCTACAAGTAACTTTCCCGCCATCGTAATGGCCTGCTTCCAATCCTGTACGCTTACATTCACTCTGATATTACATTCTTTAATTAATTCTTCCATCATGCCACCCTCTGCCCGCTGCGCAAATTGATGATAATTTCTTTTGTGATTTTATCCGACGCCAATATTCTTCGATTGGATTCTTTAGATAAGATATCTACCATGTCCAACATGAATGTCGCCTCTTTATCCTTGATACCCAACACAACAATATTCCTGACAATTTTAGTATTCGATGCCCCAAATACAACCGGTCTTTTTAAAATCAATAA
>CAUTVM010000020.1:0-24023 GCA_963541855.1 uncultured Erysipelotrichaceae bacterium | reverse complement strand
GTTACATTTGTAAAGCAAAACGACAAATATAAAAAGACTGTGTAAAACCTTTAGACTTTTCAGTCAGAGGTTTTTACACAGCCCCTTTTTCAGTAAAAGGCAAATGATTATTTTTTCTTTTTAGCCGGACGTTTAGCCGGTATGGGTTTTGCAATTTTCCGGCGTTTTTCCATATCCGCCAAGATCAATTGCGTGAGATATTCTTTTATACTTGGTTGTTTTTCCAGCCAGCTGATGATTTTCTTTTCGGAAACATGATTGCATCGGATGGAAAAGGAGCGGTAGTTTTCACGATTGTAAGCGTTGTTGTAATCCAGTTTGCGCTGGTAAAGATCGGCTGCGCTTTTTTTCATAATAGCCCCCCTGTATCGGCAAGCCAATCATACCATTCCTTTTTTTAAAAGAAAGCGAAAAATAGATAATTAAAATGAATTTTTGCTGTTTTTATGAAAAATACGCGGCTTGATCAGGATGATCGCGCCCCTTCATCATGATCTATGCAAGCATGGTCAATAGGTGGTGGACAGGCGCAGGCCGTTATCTGTTTTAACCAATTGGATGCGCGTGATCTGCGGCAATACATCGGCAAATATAGAAGTATGAACATCAATGTCAATTGTGGTTTCGTTTTCCTGTATGGCGGCAATATATTCCAAGGCGTAGCTTTGATTGTTTGGTATGGATGACAGTCCGGTATCCTGGGCATATAAGACGCCGTTGATTTCCTTGAATACGGAATTATCATCATCAAATGCGGAAGAATAAAAATGGGTTTGTAAATAGTCTTGCGTAAATACTTCTTGCGCCAAGGACTTCAAGCCGTCAATGGAAAGCGTGTCAATTCCCTCAATGGCGGTAACCGGGTGATAGCCATTTTCTTCGCTGTTTTCATCAAGCGTCACGCTTAATCCATAAAGAGCATTTAAAATAATTTTTTCTTTTTGTAAAAGCATCGCCAGCGTATTGCGGATCATGGCATCGTCCGGATTGTTTTTTACGATGTTTGTCATATCCTGTTCAAAAGTGATCTTGCCATTGAGCCAGAAAGAGCCGCCGGTCAGAGAGTAAATATGATAAACAACGGTGTAAGAATCATTGATTTTTGCCTTGCCGATATAAGCGGTATTGGTATTCATTTCATCGTCCTTGATTTCTTCTAGATCTTTGAGCGATTGAATTTCAGCGAGCGCTTCTATGCCAATTGGCAAAGGAGGAATCGTAATATTTAAACGTTCTTCGGTATCTTCAATTTTATGATCGTTATAGGTGGAAACCGCATCCTGAAGCATGGCCAGCTTTTTTTCATCCGGTGTCCGCGTGTCGACAGGCGTTTTCGGCCCATTATAGGCGTCATCCGCAGAGAGGTCGTCTTTTTTCCCACATCCAATCAGCAGAAGGCATGTACAAATCAAAAAGAATATTGTTTTTCGCATCGTCTATTCCTTTTATAAGATCATAGCATTGTCCGCTGCGCTTGACAAACCAATATTGGAATGCAAGAATGAGGTTGTTAATCGCAGATGGGAACAAGTAAATCACTGATGGATTGCAGAAAGCCGGGACAGATGGAAACCGGTATCCGAAATGATTGAAATCCAGCCCGGAGATTGCCGGATGTGTCCGTTACAGGCAGGCAAAGAGGAAATTGTTTCACGTGAAACAATTTCAAGAAGGGTGGCACCGCGATTTATACATCGTCCCTGAGTTGACGATGCTTTTTTTATTTTTGGAGGAGAGAGATGATTGATATCAAGCTGATTCGAGAAAATCCGGAAGCTGTGAAGGAAAATATCCGCAAAAAATTTCAAGATGAAAAACTGCCGCTTGTCGATGAAGTGCGGGAAATGGATCAAAGATATCGTGCGGCAAAAACACAGGGTGATGCGTTGCGGGCAGAACGTAATCGCGTTTCAAAAGAAATCGGTCTGCTGATGCGTAAAGGGATGAAAGAAGAAGCGGAGGCGTCCAAAACGCACGTAAAAGAAGTGGACGCAAAGCTGGAACAGCTGGAAGCGGAAGAAGAAAATTTACAGCAGGAAATTCGCGAACGAATGCTGCAGATACCGCAGATTATCGATCCAAGCGTTCCGATTGGAAAAGATGATAGTCAGAATGTTGAAATTGAACGTTTCGGTCAGCCGGGCGTACCCGATTTTCCGATTCCTTATCATACCGATATTCTGGAAGCGCTGGATGGTCTGGATTTGGATAGTGCCCGCGAAACAACCGGCAACGGTTTTTATTATCTGATGGGTGACGTTGCCCGGCTGCAATCTTCTATTTTAAGTTATGCGCGGGATTTCATGATCAAACGCGAATTTACCTATTTTATTCCGCCGTTCATGATTCACGGCAATGTCGTTAACGGCGTCATGTCTTTTACGGAAATGCAGAACATGATGTATAAGATCGAGGGAGAAGATCTGTATCTGATCGGAACATCCGAGCATTCCATGGTTGGCCGCTTCATCGGGCGGACATTAAACAAAGAAAATCTGCCGTATACTTTAACTTCATACAGCCCTTGCTTCCGGAAGGAGGTTGGCGCACATGGAATTGAAGAACGCGGCTTATACCGGGTACATCAATTTGAAAAGCAGGAAATGGTTGTGGTCTGTGAGCCGAAAGATTCTCCTTATTGGTATGAGCAGCTATGGAAGAATACGGTGGACTTCTTCCGCACGTTGGAAATACCCGTGCGCACTTTGGAGTGCTGTTCCGGTGACCTGGCAGATTTGAAAGTAAAATCCTGCGATGTTGAAGCGTGGAGCCCGCGCCAGCATAAGTATTTTGAGGTTGGAAGCTGTTCCAATCTTGGAGATGCGCAAGCCAGACGTCTTGGCATACGCATTAAAGGAGAAAACGGTAATTTCTTTGCCCATACATTAAACAATACGGTAGTGGCGCCGCCTCGCATGTTAATCGCTTTTGTTGAAAACAACCTTCTGGCCGACGGCTCTGTTCATATCCCGGAACCCTTGCAGGCATATATGGGCGGACAGAAAACGCTGTCAACTGTGCAGAAGAAAAAGAACATGTTCTAGATGTTTCACGTGAAACAATTAAAACAAAGGTTGTTATCATAAGAAAAGATATCTATAATGAAAACGGTACAGCAAGCATGTATAGAACCTGGTCAGGTCCGGAAGGAAGCAGCCATACAAACCTCTGCTTGCGTGTGCCGTTTTTTATCAGGAGATCAACAATGCGGACGGATGAGGAATGGATGAAAGAGGCGCTGCGGGAGGCGGAAAAAGCGAGAGAGATCAATGAAGTCCCGGTCGGCGCGGTGATCGTCCGTGACCATCAAATCATTGCCAAAGCGCATAATCTGCGCGAGCAAAATCAACAGGCCGCGGCACATGCTGAACTGTTGGCGATCCGCATGGCTTCAGAATTTCTGCATACATGGAATCTGGAAGATTGTGATCTGTATGTGACATTGGAGCCGTGTATGATGTGTACCGGAGCCATCGGGTTGTCTCGTATTCGAAATCTATATTATGGAACGGCAGATCCCAAAGGGGGATGTATTGATTCTCTGCTGCAGATAAAAAATATGAAGCATATCGGCGTCTATCCCAAAACGATATGGGCCGGCATTCTGCAAAAAGACTGCGCGCAGATTCTGACTGATTTTTTTGCGGAAAAGAGAAAAAAAACAAAGGAAAGGACCGCCGTTGCAAAGTGATTTTTATTATATAATGACAGAGACTGGAGAAATGATAAATGGGTCGTCTGGCACTGTATCAAAAATATCGTTCACAATCGTTTGCGGAAGTTATCGGACAAGAGTATATTGTCCGCAGCATCCAAAACGCAGTTCATGAACAAAAAACCGGCCATGCATATCTTTTTTGCGGGCCAAGAGGAACCGGAAAGACGACCATGGCGCGGCTTCTGGCCAGAGCGATCAATTGTGAAAATCCGGGACAGGCGCCATGCGGCATATGCCGAAATTGCAAGGAAAGTCAAAACGGCACGCATCCGGATATCATTGAAATCAATGCGGCAAATGAAACGCATGTAGAAGACATCCGTGATTTGATTGAACGCTCACGCCTTTCGCCGATGCTTGGAAAATATAAAGTGTATATCATTGATGAAGTCCATCAATTATCCTCAAGCGCCGCATCCGCATTATTAAAAACGCTGGAAGAGCCGCCGGCACATGTTCTGTTTATTCTGGCAACGACAGACACGCAGAAACTGTTGCCGACGATCATTTCACGCTGTCAGCGCTACGATTTTACCAAAATTGACGCTGGACAGATCAAAAACCATCTGCTGACGGTCGCCAAAGCGGAAAAATTTGAACTGGATGCGGATGCGGCGGAACAGATTGCTTTACTGGCTGATGGCGGGATGCGCGATGCGTTATCCATTCTGGATCAAATTTACGCCTATGCGGGCGAGCATATTACCTTGGCGGATGTCGATTGTGTTTTCGGCTTAGCGTCCATGCAGGAAAAAACAGAATTACTGGAAGCGATCTGCACCGGACAGACGGAAGCACTGTTAAAAGGATTGCAGACGGCAGAAGAGCAGGGCGTAGATCTTAGACGCTTAACGCATGATCTGATCCGAATTTTAAAAGACTGCGTCGTTTACCTTGCCACCCGGAAGGAAAGTCTGTTGCAGACGGTTGACGCTTCGACATGCCAGCATGTATTGAGCATGCAGAACCGCCGCCAGCTTCTGGATAAAATTCATTTGTTCATGGAAGCGGAAAAACAATATGTCTCTACACAATCCGTTCGCGATTGTCTGGAGGTTGCCTGTCTGGAGATGATGCCCATAGATCAGGAAAAAGACAAAGACGAGTCTTTGGAACAGAGCGTTGTTTCGCTGGCAGAAAATGAAGAAAGAAAGATTGAAGAAAACCCGTTGCCAGTGAAAAAAAAGGAAGATGCGGATCGCGAAGTACCGCCGAAATTAGAGGCGGAAGAAATTTTGCGAATCATGTGCGCCAGTGATAAAGCACATAAGACGCAAGATCAGAAAAAAATGACAGCGATTCGTAAAGATGTCGTCATGAACCGATATAAGGCGATTTTGCAGCAGGTGGATATCGGTGCTTCCGGAGAAGACGTGATTCTTCTTGTGTGCAAAAGCGATGCCGGAGCCAATCAGATTTCTTCTTCTTCTTTTAATCGAGGACTGTATTTTTATTTAAAAGAAAACGGTATTGATAAGATGCCCTTTGCCATTACCGTGGAAACGTTTAAGGAAGCGGCGGCACAGTTTAAGAAAAGGCATCATGAAGGAACATTGCCCGATCCGTATTGTGTCGTCCGTTGGCCGCAAGACGAAGTCAAAGAAAAAGACCCGCAGGCGGAATTATGTGAAAAATTGCTGGATACATTTTCTAAAGAACATGTCGAAATTATTGATGATGAAGCATCAGAAGGAGAGTAAAACAAATGGATATGCAGCGTCTTATGCAGCAGGCAAACGCCATGCAGCGGCAATTGAAAAAGGTGGAAGAAGAGCTGGAAGCGACGATCTATACCGGTCAAAACAATGGTGTAAAAGTGCAGATCAACGGCCGGTATGAAGTGGTAAAGGTCTTTATTCCCGCCGATATGTTAAACAGCGAAAATCAGGAAATGATACAGGATCTGATTCAATTGGCCGCAAATCAGGCGGTATCTGAGGCGGCCAAAGAGCGCGAAGAAAAGATGGGCGCTTTGACGCACGGCGTCAGTTTCCCGGGGCTGTAAAAATGTATCCGGCAAGTCTGCAGCGGCTGATTGCCGCCTTTCGACAATTACCGGGCGTCGGTGAAAAGACGGCCGAGCGCTATGCATTCGCTATTGCCATGCAGAAAGAGCCGCAGGCGGCATTATTTGCCCAAGCCATTTTGGATGTGAAAAAGAATCTTCATTACTGTCGAATCTGTGGAAATTTCAGTGAGGAAGAAGAATGCATGATCTGTCAGGATCGGACGCGGAATCATCAGCAGATTTTTGTTGTCCAATCGCCTAAAGATATATTGGTCATGGAAAATGCGAAAGCATATCAAGGAGTATATCATGTGCTCAACGGTCTGATTTCACCATCTAAAGGTATTCTTCCGGAAGATCTGAACATTGCGCATTTGCTAGAACGCGTCAAAGATGCGAAAGAAGTGATTCTGGCAACCGATGCGACGATGGACGGTGAAATGACGGCTCTTTATTTAAATAAAGTACTGCATAAACAGTATCCCGATGTGCTGATCACGCGGATTGCCCATGGGTTGCCGGCCGGAGGTATGTTGGATTATGCCGATGAAATTACCTTGCACCATGCATTTGCAGATCGAAAAAAGCTGGAAGCGGAATCATAACGGGAGGAGCAGCATGAATCGAGACTTGGAAATAGCCCGTACAGTTCATCCGGATGCGATTACGGACGTCGCGCAGTCACTTGGTATTTTAAAAGAAGAGCTCATTACATACGGAGAGGATAAAGGAAAAGTCAAAGGAACTTTAAACCGTTTGCAGAAACATCCCGACGGCAAGCTTATTTTGGTTACCGCGATAAATCCGACCATGGCGGGCGAAGGGAAATCAACGATGACGATCGGGCTGGCCGACGGTCTGCGTCAAATCGGCAAGAAGGCCGCCGCCTGCTTACGTGAGCCGTCCATGGGGCCGGTATTCGGTTTGAAAGGCGGAGCAACCGGCGGAGGAAGAGCGCAGGTCATCCCGATGGAGTCCATCAACCTGCATTTCACGGGCGACATGCATGCCATTACAGCGGCAAATAATCTGATCGCCGCCATGCTGGATAACAGCATTTATCAGGATAATCCGCTGCAGATTGATCCTGCTCGTGTTGTCTGGCCGCGATGCATGGATATGAATGATCGTGCTTTGCGTGAGATTACCATCGGTCAAGGCGCAAAGGTCAACGGGATAGAACGCCGTGACCGCTTTGTCATTACCGTCGCGACCGAAGTGATGGCCATTTTATGTCTGAGTTTGAGTCTGCAGGATTTTCAAAAGCGCATCGGCCGCTGTATCGTGGCCTATACCTATGACGGAAAGCCGGTAACCGTCAAGGATATTCACGCCGACGGAGCCGCAGCCGTATTGATGCAGGAGGCGATTGCTCCCAATCTTGTGCAGACTTTGGAACATACGCCGGTTTTCATACATGGCGGTCCGTTTGCAAATATCGCCCATGGCTGTAATTCAATTCTGGCCACCAAGACGGCCTTAAAACTTGCGGATTATGTTGTGACGGAGGCGGGGTTTGGAGCTGATCTGGGCGCCGAAAAATTTTTAGATATCAAATGCCGCATTGGCAAGCTTAATCCCTTTGCTGTGGTGATTGTGGCAACGATTCGGGCGCTTAAGATGCATGGCGGTATTTCCCGGGAAATGTTGCATGAAGAAAATGTGAAGGCGATGCTTGCGGGAACATGTAATCTTGAAAAGCATATTGAGTCGATTCAGGCCTTCGGCCTTCCGTTTGTCATTGCCATTAATCGCTTTCCTGCCGATACTGATGCGGAAGTAAATGCCCTGCGCGATTGGTGTCAAAAACGAGGCTTTTCCGTCGCGGAGAGCAATGGCTGGGCAAAGGGCGGACAAGGATGTCTGGAATTGGCGGAAAAAGTTGCGGCACAGTGTGCACTTGCCCATAACTGGCATCCGCTTTATGAAGATACGGCTTCATTAGAAGAAAAAATAGGCACGATCGCCCGCATTATTTATGGTGCTGAAAAAGTTGTGTTTACGGATATGGCAAAAGAAAAGCTGCGCGCATATCAGGCGGACGGATATGGAGATTATCCGGTATGTATGGCCAAAACGCCCTTGTCGTTAAGCGATGATCCCAAGCAGCTGGGCCGACCGCAAAACTTTACCCTGCATGTACGGGATGTCTCGCTTTCCGCCGGAGCAGGATTTGTTGTTGTCTATACAGGCAATGTACTGACGATGCCCGGCTTGCCGAAAGAGCCGGCAGCAGAGCATATGGGGCTGGATCAGCAGGGGGCAGCATATGGAATATTCTAAGAGGAAATCATGAGTTCAATCGCTTATGCGGCAGATGAAAAAATGCTTGCTTATCATCGGCTTTGCGGTAATCGCAATGTGAATTTCTGGCGTTTGTCGGACAAAGCCGCTTTTAAAAATTTCCGGCCGGGAGATTTATTGTTTTTCTATGCGCGCCTGCAGGGGATGAGGCGGAAAGGTCTTGTCGGATATGCACATTTTGCCAGCGCCAGTCTTTTGAGCCTTACGCAGATGTGGAAGGCGTATGGCACCAGAAATGGTTATGATAATATGGAACAGCTTCAGCAGGCAATTGAAAAAGCAAGCCGCGATCATCGCCTTCCCTCTAAAATGATGTGTCTGTATTTGAAAGAGGTGATTTTCTTTCAAAGTGCTGTTTATCCAAAAGATGTCGGGATCACCATTCATGAAAAATTGGAAAGTTATACGTATCTGGATCAGGAAGATGCCGCCGTCACCTTACGGATTCTTGCCAAAGCGGAAAAGATCGGCGTTGACCGCTGGGTCATGGCTACGGAAAAACGGGATGAAGAAATTTTTCGCAAAGATGCGGTGCAATATCAAATGGCAAATCTGGCCCAAAAGATTCCCCCGCTTCTTCTTTCGGCAAGCGAAAAAAAGCGAGCCGAGCATTTAATGAAGCGAACGTTTGAAAAGCAGGCATGCTGGAAAGCGGTCGAAAGCGACGGCTTTGAGTGGTATTTACTGGATACAGAAAAGAATTGTCTGACCATTGCGGTTCCCTTGCTTTACAGTCGACGAAATTATGCGCAGCAGTTACAAAGCACGCTTGGGCGTCTGCTGCTGTTTAAATTGTCGCTGGAAAAAGAAACGTCATTTGCAAGTACGGTTCATTTTCAGATTGTGGAAGAAAAACCGCTTTCGGATACAGCCGCACTGATGCAGAAATTTAATACATTATGAACACCTATGAAATTATTGTAATCGGCGCCGGACATGCCGGTATTGAAGCGGCGCTGGCGGCGGCTCGTCTGGGTCATAAGACGATGTTGTTGACGCTGCGGATCGAGAATATTGGAAAGATGCCGTGTAATCCGAGTATCGGCGGCCCGGCCAAAGGAATTGTCGTTCGTGAAATCGACGCCTTGGGGGGGCAGATGGCGATTACGGCGGATCGTACCGCTTTGCAGTTTAAGATGCTTAACAGCGCCAAAGGTCCGGGGGTTCGCGCCTTACGCGTACAGTCTGACAAGCTGGAATACAGCAAGATGATGCGGGATATATGCCTGCATACGGAAAATCTGAAAGTTAAAGAAGCGATGGTTACGCGTCTTTTAACAAAGAATGGGAAAGCAACAGGCGTACAGCTGCAAGATGGCAGTCGGATTCTTTCCTCCATCGTGATTTTAACTACCGGTACGTATATGGCCGGATTAAATATGATCAGTGCGGAAGTCATACCGGGCGGACCGGATCGGGAAGAAACCACCGGTGCATTGTCCGCTTCTTTGCGGGAGGCGGGCCTAAAGACCATGCGCTTGAAAACCGGTACACCTCCGCGTGTTTTGAGTGCGTCCATTGATTTTTCAAAGCTTGTTCGGGAAGACGGCTCACCTGAATTTCTGGCCTTTTCCGACAGCACGACATCCATCCGGCCTTATAAAGAGCAGCTGCCGTGCTATATCACCTATACACAACCGCAGACACATGAAATCATCATGCGGAATTTGCAGAAGTCTTCCATGTATTCGGGCGTTGTAAAAGGAAGAGGGCCGCGATATTGTCCAAGTATCGAGGATAAGCTGGTGCGTTTTAAGGATAAAGCACGACATCAGCTTTTTCTGGAACCGGAATCGCTGGCGATGGATACGACATATGTGCAGGGTTTTTCAACTTCTTTGCCGCGCGATGTGCAAGAAGAAATGACACATTCGTTGCCCGGGTTTGCGCATTGTGTGATAAAAAAATATGCCTATGCCATTGAATATGATGCGCTTGATCCGGTACAGATGAAAGTAAGTGAAGAATCCAAAATAATTGAAAATCTTTTTACAGCCGGGCAAGTCAACGGTACTTCGGGATATGAAGAGGCGGCCGGGCAGGGGTTAATCGCCGGGATCAATGCCGTAAGGAAAATCGAAGGAAAAAAGCCGATCGTTTTAAAGCGGGATCAGGCGTATATCGGCGTACTGCTGGATGATTTAACAACGAAAGGGACACAAGAGCCCTATCGTCTTTTGACCAGCCGGGCTGAATTTCGTCTTCTTTTACGTCATGATAACGCAACGAGGCGCCTGATTGATATCGGCAAGGAAGTCGGTCTTGTAAATGAGGAGCGGTATGAGGCATATGGCAAGCATCAACAGGCTTTAGAAGCTCTTCAACAGCATCTGGATGAACTGGTTGTAAGAGATGACGATCCGCGTTTGGCGCTTTATCTGCAGGAGAATGGATATCCTATGGAGCATCAGGCGATTCATGCCTCAAAACTGTTGAAAAGGCCGGGCATTCAAAGTGCGGCTCTTCTTTTCAAGCTGGGAGAAACGGTGGACGAGAAGTTATGTCAACAGGCGGATATTGAGATTAAATATGCCGGCTACATTGCTAAGGCGCGTCGGGAAGCAGCAAAACTGCAGGCCATGGAAAGTCAACAGCTGGGGGCGGATTTTGATTATGATGCCGTGGATAATCTTTCCCTGGAGGGTTTACAGAAGTTGAAGCAATATCAGCCGCAGACAATGGGGCAGGCTTCACGCATTTCGGGTGTTAATCCGGCTGATCTTCTGGTTTTGGCAATGGCGATAAAGAAAAAGCAGCAGGGATCAGCAAAAGGTTGAAGAACGATAGAATTGAAAAGGCAGAGGTATTGTGTCAAGTATTTGAAGTGAAATAAGTTTAGATTTCCTGATCCGTGTTGTTTGGTTCATGCGGCAGATTTTATGATGAGTCTCGTGTCATAATAATGACAGAGGCAAAAAGTCAAGTAAATAAAGTGGTTTTTGGACTTCCGCCAAAGTTAAAAACGAATAAAATAAGCGTTTTAAACAGTACATCAGCAGAAAGGTGAGAATCATATGGATAATGAAATCAAATTATTTGAGGGTAGTAAAATTCGTTCTGCTTGGAATAACGAAAAAGAAGAATGGTATTTTCGGTAGTTGATATCGTTGGTATATTATCAGACAGCAAAGATCCGGGAGCGTATTGGCGTAAGCTAAAACAGAGATTAAAAGAAGAAGGAAGTGTGGTCGTGACATTTTGTCACGAACTGAAAATGAAGTCATCTAAAGATGGAAAAATGTATAAAACTGATGTTGCCGATGTACAGGGAATTTTCCGTATTATGCAATCCGTACCATCTCCAAAAGCGGAGCCTTTTAAGATGTGGCTTGCTGAAGTAGGTAAAGAAAGAATTGATGAAGTTATAGATCCGGAACGAATGATTGATAGAGCTCTAGAAACATATTTGAAAAAAGGTTATTCAAGAGAATGGATTAACCAAAGGCTTCAAGCAATACAAGTGGATTGAAAAGCTGAATCAACGCAAAAGGATAGAGGATAAGTTAAATAAAGAGGGTATGAAAAATGATCTGCTTCCCGATCCAAACCCTCTTGTCCTATCCATCACTTAGAAAACCCGAAAACGATGATCAAACAAGCAGTAAAATAATATGGAAAGAAAGGAGCGGTATATGGAACCCGTATCAGACAAAAATAAAATGAACTGGCAAGAAGTTGTTTCAGATGTAGAAATATTCGGCTTGGATGGCGCCGTAAAAGGTGCCAAATATTCCTATGCCATCGATCATCGCACAGTGGACGCAACAATTACGCCGACAACCGTCAAGCTGGCACAATCAGCAATCGGAAGCGGACATGATAACTTTTTGAACGGCGTGATCGTACAGTTTGATCTTTACTTTTCCAACAAAGCATGGGTGGAAGCGGAACGATACCATTTTCTTGATTTCGTCAGTTCACAATCAACCATGCATCGGATTACAAAATTCAATCTGGATACAGCATATACCTCCTATACCGATCCCCGCATGATCGCCATTATGAAAGAAAAGGTGGAAGCGTATAACCAACTGATGGCCAACTTATCCATGGCCACACCGGAAGAAAAGGCACGACTGGAGGAAATGTATCTGGAAATTCTATATTCCAATCCCGCCGGCTTTCGCTTACATGCACGGATGACGACAAATTACCGCCAGCTCAAAACGATCTATCAACAACGTCGCACGCACCGTCTGCCCGAATGGCGCGCCTTTTGCGACTGGATTGAAACCTTGCCACATGCGGAGTTTATCATCGGCCATGCATAAACAAAGAATAATATGGTTATTGATGGCGACCCTGTTATGGACAGGCTGCTCTATCAACAACAAGCCATCCGCCCCGACACCGTCCGCAAATACAGAAACCTTAAAAGCGGATACGCCCGAATATGGCATGTGGTGGTCCTATCGAGATTATGAACGCGATCTCAAGGACAAATCAGAAGAAGAGGCACGCGCGATTATTGATCAGGCACTGGAAAATATGCAGTCCTTAGGCATCAACCGTGTTTATGTTCATGCGGTCAGCTTTACAGACGCCTTTTATGACAGCGCCCAATATCCCCGCTCCGCCTATTTAGGCGCCGGCACCTATGACGCCGTAAAAATTTTTACCGAACTGGGACATCAAAGAGGCATGAAAATAGACGCCTGGATCAATCCGATGCGCTCCTTATCTGTTGAAGAAGCCTCCACTTACAGTATGAATGCGACCATTGCGACATGGATCAAAGAAAACAATGAGCGTATTCGTCAAGTCAAAGACCGTTATTATCTCAATCCAGCCTATGTTGAATGCCGCGAACTGATTACATCAATTGTTCAGGAAATTCTGGAAAAGGAAGATGTCGACGGCATCCACATGGACGACTACTTTTATCCATCCGGCGTTGAAAATAAATTTGACGCTTATATATTTTCTCTGGAACAAGAAAAAAATCCGGAACTGACACTTGAAGATTTTCGACGACAGACGGTGAATCAGCTGGTGCAGGCCATTCATGATACCGTCAAAGCTAAAAATCCCACACTGGTGTATTCCATTTCGCCTGCCGGAAATATGGAAAATAATCACCGGCAGATTTATGCCTGGCCGCAAGACTGGGTCGCTTCCGGAAGCGTTGACGCACTCATGCCGCAGATTTACTGGGGTTTTGATCATCCCACCAAACCCTTTATGGCGACCTTGCAGGAGTGGAAAGCCATAACGGACGGAACCGATATACGCATGATTCCCGGACTGGCGGCTTATAAAATAGGAAAGCTGGATTATTATGCGTCCGCACAAGCTTCGCAAGAGTGGGTGGAAAACAGTGATATTCTGGGACGCGAAACCACCCGGGCAATGGAAGCGGGATGCCAGGGTGTCGCCTATTTTGACTATGGAACTTTATTTGCACCGTCGGCAGAAATCAAGGAAAATGTGGAAAATGAAATTGTCCACATAAAAAATGCGGTAACAACCCCCTGAACAGGTGTAAAATGAACAGCATGCAGGAGCCCGGATGACAGAAGAAGAATTGCGCGCCCAAGCGCATACGCTTGGACTGACGCTGACAGACGAGATGATGCAAAAGCTGCGAGAATATGTGCGGCTGCTTTTGTCATGGAACGAAAAAATCAATCTGACCGCAATCAAAACACCGGCGGAAATTTATGAAAAACACTTTCTGGATTCACTGTTGCCGTTAAGCCAATGGGAAATGCGCGGAAGCCTTCTGGATGTAGGCAGCGGAGCGGGCTTCCCGGGAATGGTCTTAGCACTTGCGCATCCTGATCTTCAGGTGACTGTATTAGAGCCGACAGGAAAGCGATGTGTCTTTCTTGCCGAAATAAAAAAAAGCCTTGATCTAAGGCAGGTGACAATCGTGCAGGCTAGAGCCGAAGATTATGTGAAAGAAAAGCGCGAACAATATGACATCGTGACCGCCAGAGCGGTTGCCGCGTTGCCGATGCTTGCGGAGCTATGCATTCCACTAGTCAAAATCGGCGGTATATTTCTGGCGATGAAAGGATTGCATGGAGAAGCGGAAGTAAAGGAAGCGCGCTATGCTTATCATCAACTGGGCTGTAAAGAACCGGTAATCAAGACGGCGGTATTACCAAACGGCGGGCAGCGGATTAATCTTTGGGCAATGAAAGTCCATGCGACAAAGAAGATGTATCCCCGGGCATATGGCGTGATAAAAAGGAAACCGCTGGAGGGAACATGGCAGGACTCTTGAACTTATTTGATAAAAGTCATGTCGGTCAGACAATCGAAATCGCCGTGGAAAAGATAAGACCTTCGCGCTACCAGCCGCGGCTGCATTTTGATGAAAAAGCGCTGCAAGAGCTTGCCGATTCCATTCGTAACAACGGCTTAATCACGCCGATTACCGTGCGGGCCGTTGAAGATCACTACGAAATCATCGCCGGTGAAAGGCGGCTAAGAGCCGCAAAGATGGCCGGGCTGCAGAAATTGCCCTGTTATATTCTTTCGCCGGATGAAAATCAGTCGGCACAGATGGCGCTGGTGGAAAATGTTCAACGCTTGGATCTCAGCGCGGTGGAAGAAGCCAAAGGTTATGTGCAGATCATGCGTCAGGCCGGATTAACCCAGATGCAGGTGGCGGAAAAGGTCGGCAAGTCACAATCTGCAGTCGCCAATAAGATTCGGCTGTTGAATCTGCCGCAGGAAGTACAGCAAGGCGTGATGGAACACACGATTTCCGAGCGGCATGCCCGCGCATTATTATTGTTGCCGTTGGAAAAGCAGACGCGTGTATATCGGCAGTTTTTAAAGAAGAAAATGAATGTGCGTCAGGCAGAAGCGTATGTTGAAAAGCAATGCCGGCCCAAGGTCGAAAAACATCGCCGCAAAAACAAAGGTTTTACACGCCATGTACAGATCGGGATCAATTCCGTGCATAAATGCGTGCAGATGTTGCAGAAGATGGGAATTGAGGCAACGATGGAAACGGAAGATATGCGGATGGAAACACAGATTATCATCCGCTTTCCAAAATAAGGAGCAGGGATGGGAAAGATTATCGCAGTCGCCAATCAAAAAGGCGGGGTCGGAAAAACGACAACAAGCATCAACCTCGCGTCGGGCCTTGCGTATGCCGGACGTCATGTTTTGCTGGTGGACTTTGACCCGCAAGGGAATGCCAGCAACGGCATCGGCGCGACACATATCAAAGGCTATTCCAATACCAAAACCGTTTATCAGGTATTAATGGGAGAAGATTGCGTCGAACAGAATCGCATTCATTTGGAAATGCCGCCGCTGGACGTGCTGCCGGCGACGATTGATTTATCGGGAGCGGATGTGGAAATGGCATCCGGAGAGTATCAGATCGGCCGTGAGCATCTGCTGAAGAACAAACTGGATCCGGTACGGGAACAATATGACTATATCATTATTGATTGCCCGCCCTCTTTAGGTTTGCTGAATACGAACGCGTTGACAGCGGCAGATTCCGTCATGATTCCGGTACAGTGTGAATATTTTGCCTTGGAGGGTCTGACCCAGTTATTAAGTACCATTCGTCTGGTGCAGAAGTTGTGGAATCCGCATTTGAGCATTGAAGGGGTATTATTAACCATGTTTGATGTGCGCACAAAGCTTTCCGTAGAAGTGCAGCAGGAAGTGCGAAAGTACTTCAAAGAAAAAGTATATCGGTGTTTTATTCCGCGCAATGTGCGTCTTTCGGAAGCGCCCAGCCGCAGTCAAAGTATTTTTGAATATGATACCCGTTCCGAAGGGGCCAAGGCTTATGCGGCATTAGTCAAAGAAGTACTTACGCAGAACGCAAAAGGAGGCCGGTAATGGCGAAAGAAAAAAAAGCGGCATTGGGACGGGGGCTTGGCAGCATCTTCGGTTCCAATGTCGAGCAGTTTCTGGATGATATTCAAAATAATGCGGCCGAGGTTCCCGGCCGGCGCGAAGTGGAGATCGCGATTGATGAAATTCGTGTCAATCCATATCAGCCGCGTAAAAAATTTGATGCCAAGGCTTTAAATGAGCTGGCCGATTCCATCAAGCTGCATGGTATTTTTACGCCTTTGCTGGTGCGTAAAAGCGTACATGGCTATGAGCTTATAGCCGGTGAAAGACGCTTGCGGGCGGCCAGGCAGGCGGGTTTAAAAAAAGTACCGGCAATCAGTGTTGATTTTACGGATGAACAGATGATGGAAATTTCCATTCTGGAGAATGTACAGCGGGAAAATCTGAATCCGATAGAAGAGGCGGCCGCATATGATTCCCTGATCCGTCGTCTTGGCTATACGCAGGAACAGCTGGCTCAACGGGTCGGAAAAAGCCGTGAATATTGTGCGAATATGCTGCGGTTAATGAAACTGCCGCAGCCGGTGATGAAGATGGTTACGGAAAAACGTTTATCCATGGGGCATGTACGCGCGCTTTTAGCTTTGAAAGATGAGGAAGAGATTTTAGCGGCGGCTGAAAAAGCCGTATTAACACATATGAGCGTGCGGCAGGTAGAGCAGTATGTTAAGATTCTTCAGGATGGCAATGCGCTGAAAAAGAAAAAAGAAGCGGTTGTCGATCCACTGATCAAAGATCTGGAATTACGCATGAGCCGTAAGCTGGGCACGCAGGTACAGGTACGCAAAAAAGAATTGACGATCGCTTTCAGCGATACCGCGGATCTCAACCGGATTCTGGAGCTTCTGGGTATGTTGGAAGAGCCGCTTGGCGCGCGATGAACAAACGCATTTATTGTCTGGAAGCACTGATCATAAGCATCAGCGCTCTTGGGCTGCTGTTGATCAATTGGCGCTTATCGAGCGGGCTTGTGCTTGGCAGTATCGTTGGTCTGTTTCTGTTTTGGCAAACCGCGGCCTTCTGGAATGAGGTGGTGGATGCAAAAGCCGCCACACCATCAATCGGTGCCGGACATTTTCTGAAAACATACGGGATGCAGGGAGCGGCTTTATTGATCGGCGCGCTGTTTCCGCAATGGTTCAATATCTTTGCGATTGCCTTCGGGCTGGTCAGCTTGAAGATGGTGTTGTTTCTTTATTACCTTATACCGTGGAAAGGAGGATCGAAATGAAAGTGGAAATACAAAATGACGTATATGTCATTCTCCTGCTAACCGTTTTTTTAGGCGCGGGAATGATGATATGTTCAAAGAAGATCGATCGTCTGGATCCGTTTGCGCGGCCTAAGGGTATAACGGCGGCGGTCATTATGGGCATCATGCGCGTATATCAAACATGCAGCGGAAATATGGGGAAAACGAATGGGGCACGCATAACGCCTTATATCGTGGTGTTATGGAGTTATATCTTTTTAGCGAATATCGTTTCTTTGTTCGGTTTAGAATCGCCGACGGCAAATCTGTCCGTGACATTATTACTGGCTTTGATCACCTGGGTGCTGATTCAGGCGGTCGAGTTTCGCTATGGCGGCATCGGTGCGTATTTCCATAGTTTCATTGAACCGATACCGGTCATGTTGCCGTTGAACATTATCGGCAAGTTTTCAACGATGATATCCATGTCGCTGCGTCTATTTGGAAATATTACCTGCGGGGGCATCATGATGCAGCTGGTGTATATTGGAGCCCAACTGCTTTCCAATCTGATTGCCGGCTTCTTTACAAAGACCTCTGCCGAAGTGTTTAATTTCATGGCGCCGCTTCTGACGCCGCTTCTGCATGCGTATTTTGATGTGTTTGCAGGTTTTATCCAGACGCTGGTTTTTGTCACGTTGACGGTAGTTCTCATCGGCAACGATGTACCCAATGATGTAAAAGAAAAACAGGGATGAACAGGAGGATAAAAAGATGGATGTAAGTGTAGGAAAAGGATTGATTGCGATCGGCGCCGGGATTGCCGTTATGACAGGACTGATGACCGGACGCGGAGAAGGTGAGGTTGCGGCGCATGCGTGCGATGCGATCGGCAAAAATCCGGAAGCGGAAAGCAAGATCCGTTCAGCGATGATTCTGGGTATCGCCTTATCGGAAACATGCGCGATCTATGGATTGCTCGTGGCCATCCTGCTGATCTTCGTATTTTGATCGGAGCCTTGCGGGATGCTGAATGTAGACATTATCGGTAAGCTGATTCCAAATCCGATTACGCTGCTCGTTCAGTTGTGCAGTACGGCGGTTTTGTTTTTTCTGGCTAAAAAATTTTTGTGGAAATCCGTGCAGAACTGGATGCGTGCGCGCACCGATCAGATGCAGACAGATCTTTTGGACAGTGCCAAGGCGAAACAGGAAGCGCTGGATGATCGTAAGCAGGCGGTATCGCAGTTGAATGAAGCGGGCGATCGAGCAAAAGCGATCGTCAACGCGGCGCTTGTGCAGGCTAAAAATGAGAAAGCGACTATTTTGCAGCAGGCCAGACAAGAGGCGGAAGCTGAAAAGAGCCGGGCGCGGGCGCAGATCGAAGCGGAGCGGACAGCCATGTATCGCGGAATGCAGAAAGAAATGGTTGATGTGGCTATGGCCGCCGCCAAAAAGTTGATCGGCAGTCAAAATGGAGAACAGCTGGATCGGCAGGCGGTCGATACTTTTGTAAAGGAAGCGCAACATGGCGAGTGAAGTCGCAAATCGCTATGCGTCGGGATTTTTTCTTTTAGCGTGTGAAAATAAAACCGTGCGTGAAAAAAAAGAACAGGCGGAAATCATCTTGGCGGTTCTTTTGAAAAATGAAGAAGTTCTGGGCATATTGGAAGCGGTACGGATCAGCAGCGAAGAGAAAAAGCGGTTTTTAAAGAATATCTTCAAAGAGGCGGCAGATCAGGATTTTATGCATCTGCTTTATCTTCTGGTTGATAAAAATCGTTGCTGGTATCTGGAAGAGATTCTTTCCGCTTATATTGCGATGGCAGATGAGAAGCTGGGAATTCAGCGGGCCCGGGTGATCAGTGCGCGTCCCTTGCCGCAAGCGGAGATGATTCGTATCCGGCAAGTGTTAAGCAGACAGACGGGTAAAGAAATTGTTTTGGTGAATCACGTGGATCCTCGTGTGATTGCCGGAATCAAGGTTGTCATCGGCAACCGGGTTACGGATGTAACGATGCTTGCTCGCATGGAGCAGATGAAGCGGGCGATGTTGGAAGGAGGACGGGTATGAGACAGATCCGGCCGGAAGAAATCAGTTCTTTGATCAAGGAACAGATTCAGCACTATGATCAGAAAATCCATTCTGATGATGTGGGCTATGTGATCAGCGTTGGTGACGGCATCGCTATGGTGCAGGGAATTGATCAGGCAATGTCAAGCGAGCTGCTGGATTTTGGTCATGGCGTCATGGGCATGGTCATGAATCTGGAAGAAGATCATATTGGCGCGGTATTGCTTGGCAGCGACACGGAAATTAAAGAAGGCGATGAAGTGAGGCGCACGGGCCGTATTGTAGAAGTTCCTGTGGGCGATGCCTTATCCGGACGAGTGGTCAATGCGCTGGGAGAGCCGGTGGATGGCAAAGGGCCATTAGGAGAAACATTGATGCGTCCGATTGAGCGCATGGCGCCGGGGGTCATGGCCCGCCGTTCGGTTTATCAGCCATTGATGACTGGTCTTAAGATTGTGGATTCCATGATTCCGATCGGTAAAGGACAGCGAGAATTGATCATTGGCGATCGCGAAACGGGAAAGACAGCCATTGCGGTAGATACCATCATCAATCAGAAAGGCCGCAATGTAAAATGCATCTATGTGGCCATCGGGCAAAAGGAATCTACAGTAGCGCGTCTGGCCGCCAGACTGATAGAATCCGGAGCCATGGCCTATACGACAATCGTGGACGCCAGCGCCTCCGAATCAGCATCTCTTCAATATATCGCTCCCTATGCGGGTTGTGCCATGGGAGAAGCGTGGATGGATAACGGACAGGATGTGCTGATCATCTATGATGATCTTTCCAAGCATGCGGTCGCATATCGTACCATGTCGCTGCTGCTTAAAAGACCTCCGGGACGGGAAGCATACCCGGGCGATGTCTTTTACCTGCACTCAAGGTTGCTGGAAAGAGCGGCCAAATTAGCAGATGATCTGGGGGGCGGTTCATTGACCGCTTTACCGATCATTGAAACGCAGGCCGGTGATATTTCAGCATATATTCCGACCAATGTGATTTCCATTACGGATGGTCAGATTTTCCTACAGGCGGACTTGTTCGCTTCAGGACAGCGGCCGGCGGTAGATTCGGGTCTTTCGGTTTCACGTGTCGGTTCCGCCGCGCAGACGAAAGCGATGAAGGAAGTCAGCGGCTCATTGAAGCTGGATCTGGCGCAGTATAACGAGATGTTGAGCTTTGCTCAGTTTGGTTCCGACTTGGATGCAACGACGCAGAAAATTATTGCTCATGGCGAACGTCTGACGGCGCTGTTGAAGCAGGGGCAATATCATCCGTTAAGCATGGCGGAGCAGGTATTGAGTTTGTATGCGGCACGTTACGCTTATATTGATGCCGTGAAAACGGAAGATATCGGTTCTTTTGAGCATATGCTGCATCAGACTTTTAAAAGTGCACATATGGATATCATGGCGGAGATTGAAGAAAAAGGCGTGTTATCTAAGGAATTGAAAGAAAAAATAGATGAAGTGATGAAGGAAGCGGTGCACACCTATCAGCTGATGCAGGGAGAACCGTGATATGGCGCAATCAAAGCAGGCTTTACGTTCGCGCATCCGCTCGATCAAAAACACGCGGAAAATTACAAAGGCAATGGAAATGATCGCCAATGCGAAGTTGTTTAAACAACGGCGGCGGATGGAAGAAAATCGGGAATATGCCGAGCGTTTATATGCGAGTGTTCACGATATCATGGCGGAATGTCCGGATGCTGAGTCAAAATATATATTGAAGAAAAAAAGTAAAGTGCGGCTGACGATTGTATTTTGTTCCGATCTGGGGCTGTGCGGGGCATATAATGCCAATATTTTAAATGATATTCGCGCGCATCTTTCGCAGGCTTCGCCGCTTATTTTGATCGGCACCTCTTTGTATCATGAATTGACAGAGTATGGTTTTCATCTGTTGCAGCAAGAACCGATTTCATCCGATAAAATGACGGCGGCGGGGTTAAAGAAGATCTTAAGCAAAGCCATGCGGATGTACGAGATGGATGAAGTGGGCGTTGTGCAGTTGTTGTATACGCATTTTGTCAATACGATGACCTTTACGCCGATCACGAAGCAGCTTCTTCCGTCCATCCTGCATGTTGATTCGCAAAAGAAACAGGGAGAGCGGATTCTGACATTGTTTGAACCGGATCCAAAGACCATTCTGGATCAGCTGATTCCGATGATGATTGAAAATGTAACGTATGCGGCCTGGATGGAGACAACGACGGCGGAACAAGGTTCACGGCGCGTAGCCATGAAGACGGCCAGTGATAATGCCGATTCGCTAAGCAGCACATTGTTGCTGGCATATAACAAGGCGCGTCAGGCGGCGATTACCCAAGAGATTACGGAAGTCGTCAACGGCTCTAATGCGGTGTAGGAAAGCGGGGAAAGTTTCTATGAGTGAAAAAGGAAAAATCGTACAGGTGATCGGACCGATCGTGGATATCCGATTTCGTTCGGAATATCTGCCTTCCATTTTAAATGCGATTGAAATTGGGCAAGGGAAGGAGAGGATGGTTGTGGAAGTCGCGCAGCACATCGGCGATGATGTTGTGCGGTGCATCGCCATGTCCTCAACCGACGGACTTATTCGCGGAATGGAATGCATAGATACCGGCGCACCGATTGAAGTTCCTGTCGGAGATGGCATATTGGGGCGGATGTTTAATGTTTTAGGGAGGCCGATTGACGGCTTAGGAGAAGTCAAAGCCTCGGCCATGATGCCGATTCATCGTGAAGCGCCGACCTTTTCTCAGCAGCAGAATTCTTCGGAGATTTTGGAAACGGGGATCAAGGTCATCGACCTTTTATGTCCCTATACAAAAGGCGGCAAGATCGGCTTGTTTGGCGGGGCCGGCGTCGGCAAGACGGTGTTGGAGCAGGAGCTGATTCATAATATCGCCATTGAGCATGGCGGCCGCTCGGTCGTGGCCGGCGTTGGGGAGCGAACGCGAGAAGGCAACGACATGTATTATGAGATGAAGAACTCAGGTGTTCTTCCCAATACGGTGCTTCTGTATGGTCAGATGAATGAATCGCCGGGGGCACGTATGCGGGTAGCGTTGTCGGCGTTGACGATGGCGGAGTATTTTCGCGATATTGAACAGCAGGATGTATTGTTATTTATTGATAATATTTTCCGTTTTACACAAGCCGGATCGGAAGTTTCGGCATTGCTTGGGCGCATGCCCAGCGCCGTCGGTTATCAGCCGACTTTGGCAACGGAGATGGGACAATTGCAGGAAAGAATCACCTCGACGGACAAGGGCTCCATCACTTCGGTACAATGCATTTATGTTCCGGCTGATGACTTGACAGATCCGGCTCCGGCAACGACATTCTCCCATCTGGATGCGCGTCTTGTATTGGATCGTGCGATTGCCGCTTTAGGTATTTATCCGGCAGTTGATCCGCTGAGTTCATCATCGCGTGCTTTGGATCCGCTGGTTGTCGGTGAGGAACATTATGAAACCGCACGTAAAGTGCAGGAGATTTTACAGCGTTATAAAGAGCTGCAGGATATCATTGCCATCTTGGGGATGGATGAATTAGGTGAAGAAGATCGTAAAATTGTGGCCCGTGCCCGGCGTATTCGTAATTTTCTTTCGCAGCCATTTTCCGTTGCCGAGCAGTTCAGCGGGTTAAAGGGTATTTATGTGTCGGTGGAAGATACGGTACGTTCGTTTCGTGAAATTCTGGCGGGAACATATGATCATCTGCCGGAACAGGCTTTTATGTCCGTCGGCACCATTGAAGATGTTTTGAAGAAGGCAGAGACTTTGAAATGAATCTGATTCATTGTCGGATTATGACGCCGCTGGGTATCTATCGGGAATTTGATACGAGTATTCTGAATATTCCGACGACGGACGGAATGCGGGGTATTCTTCCTGAGCACATGCCTTTGGTGGCGATGCTTAAAATCGGCGAAATGTCGGCGGTAGAAGAAGGAAAACGCAAGGTATATGCCATTGCCGGCGCATTATTTTACTATAAGGACAATCATGCGGAAATATTGACGGATGCCATTGAAAGTCAGGATGAAATTGATGAACAGCGGGCACAAAAGGCGAAGGAGCGGGCTGAAAAGCGTTTATCATCGGGAGATCCGAATATTGATTTAAAACGCGCGCAGGCGGCGTTGAGCCGCGCTTTGGTACGTCTGCATGTGTATGGAAAGTATCATTGAGCAGATATAAGTGATAAGGAGAATAAAGATGCGTATTGCGGTTTGTTATGAAAAGGAAACAGGAAATATCTTCGGTCATTTCGGGCGGACACAATTTTTTAAGATTTATGATGTGCAAGATAAGACATTAATAAAATCGGAAATCGTGGATACGGATGGTCAGGGACATGGTGCTCTTGTTACTGTTTTAAGTCAACAGCATGTGGATGTTCTGTTATGCGGCGGCATCGGCGCGGGTGCAAAGACGGCGCTTGCGGATGAGGGCATTCAATTATATGGAGGCTGCACAGGTGAAGCGGATCAGGCGGTTAGAGAATATCTTGCCGGAAAGCTGCGGTATGTGCAGGATGTAAGTTGTGATCATCATGAAGGAAGCTGTGCGCATGAAGAAGGAACATGCCGGCATGGCTGCCATCATGCATAAGTGCAAATAGAGAGTTTCGCTTTTTAAAATCCCCCAAAGACAATGTCAGGCCTGATCTGTTATAAGCAGAGGTCTGGCAATTTTTTTCATTTGGAAATATTGTACAAAATCAGTTTATAGTGCATGTTGTTTATCCTATCTTTCATATTACATCATTTTCATGAAAACAACCTGAAAGCATGATTAAAAGCGGTTTCATGCATGTCATTCCTCTTTCAAAATGGGAGTAGTGTCGAAAACTCATGGAGCGTTTAACGAAAAAATTCGGAAGGGCTGAAT
>CAUTVM010000019.1:0-24024 GCA_963541855.1 uncultured Erysipelotrichaceae bacterium | reverse complement strand
CTCGATAAAAATAAAAAGCCCTAAAAATAGAGCTTTAAATGTAATTGGTGGAGCTAAGGAGGATCGAACTCCTGACCCCCTGCTTGCAAAGCAGGTGCTCTCCCAGCTGAGCTATAGCCCCATGGGGAATAAATCTGGTGGGCCTGAATGGATTTGAACCATCGACCTCACCCTTATCAGGGGTGCGCTCTAACCAACTGAGCTACAGGCCCGCATTCACTGAATGCCTGTTCATGTTACCGCGAAATAGCAGGGGTGTCAATGCTTTTTTTCATAATCCATTTCGGCTTATCGTTGCTCATGAATTAGGGCTGTGTTACAGTGATAAGGACTTCAGAATAAGGGAAAAGGGAGTGTACATGCAGGGCTTTCTGGTGTGGTGGTACAGTAGTATCGGGCAACATATTTCACGTGAATTATCCGTTATGTTTGTTTCCATGATTCCTCTGGTTGAAGAACGCGGCGGCTTGATTCTGGCTGGCCCCGGTTTCTTTCAGCTTCCGATTGCAAGCGGCGTTTTCTGGGCTGTAATCGGAAATATCATTCCGATTCCATTCGTATTATTGTTCATAAAAAAAATTCTACATTGGATGGCATCACATCACCTGCATTCCATTGTGCGAAATCTGGAACAAAAAGTTGAGAACAATCGGGCAAAAATTGAAAAGTACGGTTTTTGGGGACTGGTGATGTTTGTAGGAATTCCTCTGCCGGGCACCGGCGCGTGGAGCGGCTCGCTGATTGCGGCATTACTGGATATGGATCTCAAGCGCGCAAGTCTGTCCATTTTGCTGGGCGTTTTCGTGGCGGCCGTCATCATGACGATTTTCAGCTATGGAGTAATCGGCTCCATTGTGAGCTAGGGAAGGTGTGACAATGAAAAAAATTGTGTTTCTTTCCAATCCGGGTATGAATGCAAGTCTGATGGTTACACGTATGCGTGAAGAATCGCGCCGGGAACAATACGGCTGTGAGATACGCGCCTGTTCAATGGAGCAGTTGAAATCACTGTCGGATTCGATTGATATGATTCTCGTTGAGCCGCAGATGCGCTTTGCTATAAAGCGGATCGCAGCGTCCGTTTCCGATGTACCGATTGTTTATCTGGACAATAAGATTTACAGCGCATTGGATGGAAAGAAAGCCTTTGCGTTAATTCGCAAGCAATTTGATTCTGCTGTTTAAGCACATACATTTTGATACAGAGAGGACTATGCGATATAGTGTGATCATCGTGGCCGCCGGAAGCGGAACCCGTATGCATCTTGGCTATAATAAAGTTTACTGCCGAATGGATGGGAAGACCATTTTGGAACATACCATGCGGCTGTTTTTGGATGACGAAGAGTGTCGCGAGATGATCATTGTGACAAACAGCGCGCAATATATAAAGGAGATTGATCTGTTTGAAGGGCGTATTGTTTTGGTGCAAGGCGGCTCTTCCCGTCAGGAATCCGTCGTCAACGGCTTATATGCTGTAAAGGAAGAGATTGTCATGGTGCATGATGGAGCGCGACCCTATCTTTCAGAAAAAGAATTGTCAGCATTGAAACAGGCAATGAAGACGGAACAGGCCGCATGTCTTGCGGTGGCCGTCAAAGATACGATCAAACAGATCCGCGGCGACTATATTTTGCATACGCCTTTGCGAGAAACACTTGTTGCGGCACAAACACCGCAGGCATTTAAGACTGAACTGTTGTTTTCCTGTATGCAAAAAGCTATAGAAAGCGGTTATACGGGAACCGATGACTGCTCTTTGGTAGAACGGTTTTCAGATGCGCGCATTCGCCTTGTAAAAGGCAGTTATGCCAATCGGAAAATTACGACGCCGGAAGATCTTTTTTAAAAACAGCGGCGACCGTTAAAATACGGATACAATGCCGTTTCGGATCAAGAGTATGCAACGCTCCTTTCAAGGTCGCTCCGGTTGTGATCACATCGTCACATAATAAAATTTTTTTGGGCAGGAAAATATTTGGATTACGATGAATATGCGAAATGATCTGCTGACGCTGCCGCCATGTTTTTTCTTTTTGAGCGGAAGGATCACTTTTATAAAAAGGAGAAAGCATCGGCAGATGCAGCAAAGAAAATATTTCAGCAAGATGATCAAATCCACGCTCCTCTTGTTTTGCTTTGATACTGGGCATCAATAAAAGTGTATATCCGTGATAGCGAAAGTGCAGCCGGCGAGCAAAAGGAGCTAAAAAGATGGGAGCGAGTGCTTCATCGCGACATTCCTTATATTGAAATAATGCTTTTGAAAAAGCCTCGTTATAGGTCCAGATACTATGTACATGAAATGGTTCCAAAGTAATTCTTTTTGAACATCGAAGCCATGCTTTACGGCATGCATGACACAACGGATCATCATTTAGAAGCATATCGTAAAGTGAGCCTTCACTCAGATAGTCTTTTCCGCATAACAGGCAGCGCATGCATTAGCCTCCTTGAGATCCTCAATACAATGTGTGACACGATCAGCAGGACGACGACTCAGAAAGAGGACTTCACCGCGCGGCGCTTGAAAAGAGCGCCCGGCGCGCCCGGCCATCTGTATCAATCCGGCATGTGTGAAGACGGAATGATCACTTAAAAAGACACATACGGCAACGTCCGGAATTGTAACCCCGCGCTCAAGAATGGTTGTCGCCAGTAAAACACCATGCTTTGCGATGCAGAATTGTTGCAGAACCGTTTCCGGCTGCCTGGTCAAGGAGGTCATGTAATGGCAGTTTTTAAACAGGTGGTGTAAAGTCAGATAAAGTATTTTTGCCCAGCGTATAGTCGGGACAAAGACCAGACAAAGTTTGTCCACGTGCCTTTTCAGCCATAAGACCAAGCGAATAAGCAATAGCGGGATCGGGCAAATGAAAAGTGCAGGTACCGGCAGAGGATGACCATGTGGACGCTGGTCAAGGCGATAATGCAGTAAAGTACCATTTTTTACACGCGCCGTTAAGCAGGCATCCGGAGTGGCAGTCAGATAGAGACAATGGCCCTTACATGCTGTCTTGGCAATACCATATAAAACGCGATTGCCGTGAAAGGGAAAGGCGTCCGGTTCATCCAGAATGAGAATATCGAATGTTTGATAATAGCGAAAAAGCTGATGGGTTGTACAGACGATCAGATCACCATCAGTCACTTTCGTGTACCCGCCGCATACCGGAATGACATGCGCTTGCGTGAAAATACGCTGTAATCGCTGCGCCAGTTCCAAAACGACTTGGCGACGAGCAATGGCAAAGGCGATCCGCTTCTTGTTTTGTAAAGAGACAGAAATCGTTTCTACGACCATCTCCGTCTTTCCCGCCCCACATACCGCCTGCAGCAAAATGTCTTGCTGTAAAATATGAGTGGCTACCTGATGCGAGATTATTTTCTGCATGGGGGTCAAAGGATATTGCAGCAGATAAGGCGCCGTATTACTTGACAGCGGCGAAAGAGAAACGGGAGTCTGCGTTTCTTCCAACATGATGCGATTAAAGCGGATACAGCGACGACAATACCATCCCCTTGAGCCCTTATAAAACCAAGCGGGATTTGTATTGAGACAACGTGGACATTGCATAATGAACCTCCACATATCTTTATGCCAAAGCAGACAAGAATAAAGATGAGAGACAGGATTTCATTTACGCTGCAAGTCTGATCAATTTAACGCCATAGTTTTGTTGCGTTGAGGTTTGCAATCCACTAAAGTTAACGATATTCAAAATCGGTATTGACCGCCGGTCAAATAATGGGTACAGTATAGACGGGAGGCAGGGTATATGGACGAAAGCAAAGAACATGAAGATCGCCGGAATGAATTTATCGACGCTGCTGAAAAACTGTTCAAGGAAAACGGTATTATGGATACGACCGTAGCCGCGATCGTTCGCGAGGTCAATGTAGCCAAAGGGCTGTTTTATTATTATTTCAAGTCCAAAGATGACGTTATTGAGGCAATCAGTTCAAAATATAATCGTGAAGTTAAACGCACATTGCAACAGGCATTCAATCAATCGGAAAGTTTTGAAGAACAGCTTTTGGATTTCATAAAAAAAACGGTTCAATCTTTTCGAAAGTTGTGGGCGAATCTGGATGGGCAGCAGAAGAGTATTGATTTGACAATACTAAGCACACGAACGATTGATGAAGCAAAAGAAACGGCACGAAAAGAGTTAACTCGATTGTTGCGGCGCGGCAATGAAATGGGAGCGATTCATATTGAACATCCGGAAGACGCCGCTAATGCCGTTGTCGGAGCCGTGGCGGATGTTTCCCGATACACATGCCAAAAATTGGAAGACATACAGGCCGTGATCGAAAAGATCATCAGGAATTTATAAGACAGGAGGTCACAATGATGACGGATTGGAAAAAAACAACAGATGATTTAACAAAAGTATTGAATGAAACTGCAGGAAAGGTCGCAAAGTTTGTAAATGAGGGTGCTAAAACGATTGGTACGATGGCTCAGCAGCAGCGTCAACGGCTTGAGCTGAAAGCTGAAATCGGTGAGCACACAAGAGTTTTAAATAAGACATATGCCCGACTTGGGCAGGCTTATTATGAAGCGCAGGAAACCGGATGCCCGCTTGAAGGAGCGGATGATCTGATGAAATTGATTTGCTCGACTAAAAAGTTGATTTCCATGTTAAATGAAAAACTGGATACTTTAAAAGCGGACGATTCAGGAAAAGAAACGGACACATCCGGAAAAGAAGATGAAAAAGCAAAAACGAATGAGACGGACGATGCGTCAGAAATTCATATTGATTAACCGTTAAATATATTTGCAAAGCATGCACAACATATATTTGAAACGACTTCTGAAGTAATCAGGCTTCAGAAGTTTTTCAGAATCGATTATTGAAAAGCAGTTGTATGATGATTTTTTTGCAATATGCTGTTGTTAGTTAATCGCCAAAAAGTCAAGGAATGATGACGGATGCATAACAATATTGAAGATAAATGATTTTATTTTGTTTGCGGATGCCGCTCTTGATAACTGAATGAACAGCCGCAATAATCCTGTCGGTATAAGTCGTATTGCCGGCAGATCTCTTTTGATTTTTTATGACCGTCAGCTTTTTTAAAATCCGATACAAGCCAATGCGTATGATGATATTTCTTAGCCAACGCCAAGCCGATCGCATTGATTTTTTCTGAATCTTTTTGCCTTGAAAAGGTCATGACGGTTGTCATGAAATCATAATGGTTCGCATCGGCATAGGCAAAAGCTGTGTCCATCCGTTTGGTGTAGCAACGAAAACAGCTGATCCATCCTTCCGGATCATTTTTGCGGTTTTTAAGAACAGTCGCCGCAAAAGTTTCATAATCATACGTATCAATGATCAGCTTGATTTTGTCTTTCCGGCAACTTTCAAGATAGCGTTTCAACTCGTGCAAACGTTTTTGATATTCCGTCTTGGGCCAGATGTTGGAGTTACTGAAAAAAATGGTAACTTCAAAACCATAAGACGTCAGAAAATGAATGGGCCAGCAGGCACAGATGACACAGCATGCATGCAACAAAACTCGCGGTTTTTCTAAAGGATGATCATGTTGCCATCGCACGATTTCCTTCAGACATTCGCGATGATAATTGTGTCGGTTAGAGCCTTTTCGACTTCCAAGATAGTGCAGCCAGGCTTTCTTTTCGCGTTCATCCATGGCACAGAAACATACAGTCGCCGAACGAAAAGAACCGATATCGCTCTTCAACCGCCTTTCGATAAACCTGCATGGTTGTATCATATCCCGCCAAGGCACAGATCATCATGAGCAAAGTGCTTTTGGGCAGATGAAAATTTGTCAGCATGGCGTCAATTGTATGATAGATATAGCCCGGATAAATGAAAAGTTTCGTTTCACCGGAACAAGCCGCAAAGTGTCCGAAGCGATTCCAGACAGTTTCCAGAATGCGTACGGAAGTTGTGCCGATTGCCACAATCCGTCTGCCATCTGCTTTAGCTTGATTCAGTGTATCCGCGGCTTCCTGTGACATGAAATAAATCTCGCTATGCATGATATGATCTTCTATATTTTCTGTATCCATTGGTTTAAAGGTGCCTAAGCCAATATGCAAAGTGACATCAACAAGGATAACACCTTTTTCTTTTAATGCCCGGAAAATTTCAGGAGTAAAATGCAGTCCGGCCGTCGGCGCCGCCGCACTTCCTTCAACTTTGGAATATACAGTCTGGTATCTTTCTTTATCGTTCAGTTTTTCATGGATATAAGGAGGCAACGGAACTTCGCCCAACTGCTCCAATATTTCATTAAAGATACCTTCATAAAGCATTTTCATCATTCGCAAGCCTTGTTCTTGCACTTCAATACATTGTGCTTTCAGCCGACCGTCATGAAAGGTGATTACAGTTCCCGGCTTGATGACATGCGCGTTTCCACACAAACACTGCCATATATCCCCATCTAACTGTCTCAACAGCAATAATTCAACATGAGCGCCGGTTTCCTCTTTAATACCATATATACGAGCCGGAATGACGCGCGTATTATTGCGAACAAGAACATCACCTTCATGCAGATAATCAACAATATCAAAAAAATGACGATCTTCGAATTTTTGGGAATCCATATGTACGACCATCATGCGGCTTGCTTTTCTATCTTTCAGAGGCTTTTGAGCAATCAATTCCGATGGCAATTCATAGTCAAAATCACTGGTTTTCCATTTGCGGTTCATTTCCATATCCTTTATCTTCAGACATGGAATATCTTAACAGAGATTGTTGACTGTGAACAGGCGTGATAGGATGAGCATAGATGAGCATATATGATGGACAGCACGAAATGGAGATGCTTGAATGATAGTACAGATTTATTCATTGATGAATGCGGATGAAGCGGTCGCCTGTGCACAAGCGGGAGCAGATCATGTCGGCGTTCTGGTCAGCCGGACAATAGATCACCGTTATCCGTGTGAGGTATTGCCGGAAGAAGGTAAAAAGATATTTGCCGCATTAAAAGGAAAGGCAAAACGCGTTTTGATCTGCGTTGAACCGGATCAGGAATCAGTGCTGAAAATGACGGAAGAACTGCGGCCGGATATTTTACATCTATGCGCTGATTTTCATGGTTCCTTTGCTTTTCGGAAAATTTTGCGACAAAGATGTCCTGAGATCGAACTGATGGAAGCAGTCGGAGTGCGTGATGAAAGCGCTATTGCCCAGGCATTGGTCAAGGCGAAATATGCGGATTATCTGATTTTGGATACGATGCCGTCAGATAATCCGGGTATTGGCGCAGCCGGCACAACACATGATTGGAATATTGATCGTAAAATAATAGAACAAGTACATATTCCGGTTATTGAAGCGGGGGGCCTTGGTGTGGATAATATTCAGGAAGCAATTCGACAGTTGCATCCTTGGGGTGTTGATTCTTGCACGCGGACAAGTATAAAGAAGGATGGAGCAATCATCGGCAAAGATTTGGAGAAGGTGCGAATATTTTGCACATTGGCTAAAGCGATATGAATGATAAGAAAATAATCTGTATTGGTGATTTGAATGCTGACCTTCTGGTTCCTTATGGAGAAGCTAAAAAATTGCGTCGCGATGCAGAAAATGGAAAAAATGTCAGACCTGCACAAGTTATTTTGCAAAGCGGAGGCACAATGGGAAACGTATGCAGTGTGTTAGGGCGCCTAGGCGACCATCCTTATTTTGTAACCGATTTGTGTACCGATTCTATCGGCGGTTTTCTACAACAGGATTTGGAAAAACAAGGAGTTGATTTTTCCTTTTCAGTCTGTGGCAATAATCGATCTATCGTATGCATTGCAGTATTGGAAAACGGGGAACGACTTGTCCTGCCTTGGCTCCCTCCCCAGGCGCGGCTGCCACATTTTACCACCGAACAATTTGCCAGGGTTCCTCGTGAAAATGCGATTCTGGTCAGCAGCGGCATGATTTTGACCAATGATGAAGAAACCATGCAGTCGGTTGTCCGTTTTATTGAAGAAATGAAGCAGACAACCGCTTCCATATTTTTGTTTGACCTAAATCTTCGCGCTGAAACATACGGATTAAATGCGGCCAGAAGAGAGGCATACGATCGGCTGATTGCCTGCAGTGATGTTATCCTCGGTTCGGGGATTGAAGAGTTTGGCCCGTTAACAAAACAGACTGATCTGCTTCAGGCCGCTGTAATGTTAGCCGATGAGAAGCGTGCTGTTGTTGCACGAAATGGGAAAGATACGACTTATGTCATTGATAATGGGCAAATAACAACAATTGAGCCGGAAAAGGTGGAGGTTATCAGCACTCTGGGAGCGGGGGATACCTTTGATGCCGCATTTGTGCATGCATATCGGCGCGATCAAAACATTGTTTTAGCCGCCCGATTTGCAACACGTGCCGCGGGATATATGATTTCTCATACCGGGCATCTTTGTCTGCTTGATGAAGAACGCATAAAAGCGTAATGAATGCGTGCTTGTTTGCGGGAATGGATAAATTTATATTTGTCCCGAATTATTCATGGCATTGATAAAAACTGAGTGAAGCCACAAAGATCAGAGGAGTAAAGTAAAAATCAGAAATTTTCCATATCGGATCGCCGAGAATTGATCAGGCGGTTGAAAAGACAAAAAGTGTCATTAACAATCCATATCATCGTTTTTTGTCAGATATTGCGGATATAAGGAATATGGAAAAAACTAAACCGGCATTTATAGACCGCGAGAAAGAAGCTGTATATTTTGCCGTGGATCAGCCGTTTAGAAATTGGCTGTCTCATATTTCCGCAAACGATGATAAAGATGAAAAAATAATAGAGTGGTATAAAGAATTAGAAGAAATCGTAAATCAGAAAGCAACGAATCTGCTAGAAAATGCAACAAGTAGAGATTTAAAAGGTATCGTGAAAGAAGGTTCAAACAAAGGATCCGTGTTTAATATTGTTATTGCATATAACACTTTCATTTCTTCAATGAAAAAGCTCTTAAACAGTTAGAAAGATAACGGTATAAAAACACAAGAGAATTTATGAAAAGACAGGTACCGGATAGCGGACTAATACAGGCTAATACAGATTCAGGATCATGTAAAAGCAATTGACTTTGCATATCCGTTTGCTATAATTGTGTGCGTTAACGAATGCGGGAAAATATGAGTTTGAAATGGTCATGGAACGAACTGATCAAGAGTGAAAATGCAACGGTTTCATTTGATGAGGATGTTGTTCTGCCCAATGACGCATTTGCTGATTTTAATCTCATCCGGGGAACGGAAAATGTTCACGTTAAAGGCGGCGGCTGTCTGGATATTGAAGCCGATAGCTTCTATGTCGAAATGCACATTACCGGCCTGATGCTTTGTATGGATGCGATTAACGGTGAGGAGCTGAAGTTTCCCTTTGCGACAGATGCCGGCGAAACGTATTCATTTGCAGATACGCTGGATGATGTCCGTATCGTTAAAGACGGCATCGTTGATCTTTCAGAAGCAATTCGGGATGCAATTATTCTGGAAGCACCTTTGCAGGTGACAGATGTCGATCCGGCTGATTATCCATCTGGTGAAGGGTGGCGGGTCATGTCGGAAAATGAATATGAACGGAACAAGGCGCAAAGGATAGATCCACGGCTTGCGAAGCTTCGGGAGTTTAAACAGTAAAAACAGGAGGTCCGGCAAATGGCGGTACAGCAGAGAAGAAATTCAAAGACGAGAAAAGCAAAGAGAAGAACACATTATAAGTTGAATGCTCCACAGTTAGAGAAATGTGCAAACTGCGGCAGTTGGAAACTTCCGCACCACGCATGCCCGAAATGTGGCAATGTCGGTTCGGAAGCGGCAGAAAGTAAAGAAAAAGCCGCAGCATAAAGTGCAGATGATTTGATCAAAAAGGCCGTATCCTTCATGGGATGCGGTTTTCTTTTTGCAAAAAAAATAGTGTAAAAAATAGTTGCGATTTTTAATCAAAATGATACAATCGGTGGTAGAAAGTGTCAGAAAGTGGCAAAAAGTGGGTAAAGATGTTCACGGGAGAGTACAGACACAGCTTGGATGCCAAAAACCGACTGATTATTCCGGCTCGTTTGCGGGCGGATATCGGAGACACTTTTGTCGTAACCAGAGGGCTGGATGGATGCTTGAGCATTTATACAACCGTTTCCTGGGATCGTCAGCAAAAGCAGCTTGAAAAACTGCCGCAAACGAATAAAGCAGCCCGTGCATATATGCGCTTTATTACCAGTGGTGCTATGGAAGGGACATTTGATACACAAGGCCGTGTTCAGCTTCCCGCGGCTTTACTCGATTATGCGGGGATCTCAAAAACCTGTGTTGTCATCGGTGTCGGGGACAATGTTGAAATCTGGGATGAGGAAAGGTGGAATCAATACAATTCCAAGACAGCTGAAAACTTTGACGATATTGCTGAATCTTTGACGGAGTTTCTGCAGTGATGGAGCATCGCAGCGTTCTATGCAAAAAAACGATTGAATTTCTGCAAATTTATGGTGAAGGGATATATGTCGACGGTACGTTGGGACGCGGGGGACATACCATGCAGATTGCTTCACAGCTGACGAGCGGACATTTGTATGCGTTCGATAAAGATATGCAGGCCATTCAGGAAACAAAAGAACACCTGCAACTTTACCAAGATCGCATCACTGTGATCCATGCCGACTTCAGACAGATGAAACGGTATTTGAAAGAATATGACGTTTTTGCAGTAGACGGCGTTCTTTTAGATCTTGGCGTCAGTTCACCGCAGTTTGACGATCCTGCCCGCGGATTCAGCTATCGCTTTAACGCCCGGCTGGATATGCGCATGGATCAGCAAGAATCGCTGGACGCCTGGAAGATCGTCAATACTTATGAGCAGAAAGAACTGACACGGATTTTGTCAACATATGGAGAGGAACGTTTCGCATCTTCCATTGCCCGCGCCATTGTCGTCCAAAGATCGATCGCAGCGATCAATACGACTTTTGAGCTTGTAGATGTGATTAAAAAAGCATTACCGCCGGCGGTGCGAAACGCGAAAGGACATCCTGCAAAAAAAACATTTCAGGCTTTGCGCATTGAGGTGAACCATGAACTGGACGCATTAAGAGAAGGACTTGTGGAAGCTTGCGCATTGTTAAAGAAAAACGGGCGCTGTGCGGTGATCACTTTCCATTCTCTGGAAGACCGGATTGTCAAAACATATTTTAAAGAGCTGACTTCGGCTTCATATGTGCAGCCAAAATTACCCATAAAGGCTGCGCAGATAGAACCGGCGTCGTATCGGCTGATTACGCATAAACCGATCGTTGCCGATTTGCGCGAGCTGGAGCAAAATCATCGCGCACACAGTGCAAAACTTCGCGTCATTGAACGAAGAAAGGAGGAAACGATATGAAAAAGATTGTCCGCAAGCGGAAAAGAAAATTTGGCTTAAGTCAGTTTGCAACTACATTTTTATTTTTTTCAGCCATTGCATATGTCGCTTCCGCCTTATTTTTACGTTCCTATAATAACAACCTCAGCACTAAAAAACAGCAAATTGATGCGCAGATTGCACAACTGCAGGTTCAGAATGATGCGGTTGCGGTTGAAGTGAATACGCTGAATAATCGTGATCGGGTGAATTCCATTGCGTCCGACGACGGCTTGTCAATGGATCAAAGCAACATTGTTACGATTACTAAAACAGAATCCGGCGAGTAGCTTATATGGCCAGGAAGAATAACGGAAAACGGACTATTCTTCTGATTTTCATGATGACATTGGCGCTTATGATGATTCTGGCGTCCAATGTTTTTTTCGTCTCCATAGCAAAGAAACATATGCGCTCGGGCACAGATCTTTCCGTATATGCGGATTCAGCCAATACGGTTAAAGAAGTCACGAAAGCTTTACGAGGACGCATTCTGACCGCGGACGGTACAATTATTGCGGAAGACAATCGCACATATAATATTATTTGTATTTTGGATGAAAACCGCCCTTCCTTGAAAGGGCAGATTGCCTATGTAAAGGATAAAGAGGCAACAGCTCACCAGCTTGCCCGCATTTTAAAAATGGATGAACAGACCGTTTTAGATTATCTGCATCAAGATGTCTATCAAACGGAGCTCGGTACTTCAGGACGTAATCTTTCCGAGAGTATCAAAAGTGAAATCGCCACGCTGAATATGCCGGGTGTTGAATTTACCGACAGCATTAAGCGCGTATACCCGTTAGGTACTTTTTCCTCTAATCTGATCGGATTTGCGCAATCGGATGAATCCGGATCAACCGTCGGCAAGATGGGAACGGAACTTTATCTTGATTCTTATCTGCGTGGCACAGACGGTTATCGCATTTATCAGGCGGATAAGAATGGCTTTATTTTGCCGGGAATGAAAGAAGAAGTGCGCGCCGGTGAAAATGGCGACACGATTTATACAACTCTGGATCAGGACATTCAGGAAGCGTTGGAAGAGTCCTTTCAGATGACAGCGGAACGCTTCCATTCAGACCGGATCTGGGGCGCTGTCATGGAAATTGCGACTGGAAAATTACTGGCTTGGGGACAATATCCATCTTTTGACCCCAATACATTAGAAATAACGGATTACAACAATTATGGTGCGCAAGTGCCATATGAGGCAGGCTCGACCATGAAGACATTTGTCTGGGCGGCAGCGGTTAACGAAGGGAAGTATGACGGTACAGCCACCGTTTATTCAGGACCGTACTTTTATCAGGCAAATGCGCAAAATGATCCGGTTCGGGTGGAAAAGTCAGCATATCAGCCGATCACGAATGCCGGAAATAAAAACTGGGGATATATCGACTATGACCAGGGAATGATTTATTCTTCCAATGTTGTGGCGGCAGAAGTACAGAATCGTCTGATTACTCCGGAAATTCATTTACAGTATTTAAAAGATTTCGGTTTCTTCAAGACCGTCAGTACGGACGGTCTGTCAGAGCAGACCGGTATTCTGAATTTTACTTGGCCAAGCGATAAGCTGGCTTTATCTTATGGACAAGGATCTACAGTGACGACATTACAATTATTGCAGGCATATTCAGCGATCGCCGGCGACGGAACGATGAAACGACCATATTATATTGAAAGTATTCGTGATCCGTATGATACAACGAAAGTATTATATCAAGCGCAGACCAAAATAACCGGGGAGCCAATCACGGCGGAAACAGCCAGACAGGTACGCGATATTATGTATCGTGTGGTCAATGATGAAGATGGTACGGCAAAGTTTTATCGAATTCCTGAATGTGAGCTGATCGCCAAAACCGGTACTTCCCAGCTGGCGGTAAATGGAACTTATGAATCGGGAAAGACAATCGTTTCCTTTGTCGGCGCATTGCCGGCCGAGCAGCCAAAGGTATTGATCTATTATGCCAATGAAGCCTCCTATATGCCGAATGCGCATTTTTATACGGAAGCCACGGTTCAATTGCTTCGGAAAACGGCAATGAAACTCGGCCTTTCATCACAGCCGGCAGAAAACACGGAAACAGAGAATATTGACGACAATGAACAAGCTATCCGAACGATCATGCCGGGTTTGATCAATCATTCGCTAACATTTGCCATGCCAAAACTGGATTGTACCGGAGCGCAGATTATTGTATTGGGAGACGGAGCAAGTGTTATAGACCAATATCCCGCGGCCGGGGAGACGGTTTATTCAGGACAGCGGATTTTCTTATTGACAGACACAAACAGCTTTATCATGCCGGATTTGAGCGGATGGACGCGGCGAGATGTGACGGCCCTTTGGCAGGTGACGCAGTTTGGATTTAAACTGAGCGGAAACGGCAAAGTTGTGTCACAAAATATTGCGGCCGGATCGACAGTATCACGCGGAACGCAGATAGCGGTTGAATTCGGTTCCTAGGCTACTGTATAATTTCTGCGTTTCAGGGGATGGTAAATATGGCGGTTATGCTTGGGATCGGATTTCTTTCATCATTGATTGCGGTATTGGTATTGATGCCGTATTTTATCCGTTGGTTGAAGAAAAAAAGGGTGAATCAGAAAGTCAGTGAATATAGTTTGCAGGAATATAAAGAGAAAGAAAAAACACCGGTCATGGGCGGACTTTTATTTATTTTCGCCCCGATCGTTGTCACGGCGCTTTGTCAGCATGATTTTTGGCAGGATAGAGCCCTGCTGCTGGTGATGGCGGAATTTGTATGCTTCGGACTGATCGGATTTACGGATGACTGGCTGATCGTTACACAAAGTAACAATATCGGATTAAAACCTTGGCAGAAACTTATGCTGCAGACTATCTTTGCGATACTTTTTATTGTATGTATGGGCAGCCGTCTGCCTCATGAAGTACATATTCCATTTATGCATGTCTCCCTGAAATTGGGAAGCGGCTATATTTTGTTAGCGATGTTGATGTTTACGGGAAGCTCGAATGCGGTCAATTTGACAGATGGTATGGATGGATTGGCGGCCGGCTGCACGGTTTTTGCCTGCGCGGCATTTCTGATGATTGCTTATATACAAGGAGAATACGGCATTGCCTTATTGATTAGCGCTTTGATCGGTGCCTTGATCGGATATTTATATTTCAATATAAAACCCGCACGAATTTTCATGGGTGATACGGGATCATTGGCATTAGGAGCTTTATTGGCCGGCCTTGCAATTAGTTTAAGGAGTGAAATTGCCTATATCATCATCGGCGGGGTATTTGTCATCGAAACGGTCTGCGTCATTATCCAGCAGATTTCCGTTCGCACAGGACATGGGAAAGTATTTATATATACGCCGATTCACTATGCATTTGTCATTAAAGGAATGCGGGAAAAACAGGTTGTATATCTGTTCTGGCTCGTGGAGGCCTTATTTGCGGCAATCGGTCTTTGGATTGGTCTACACTAGACATGAAAATCCGATATAATAGAAAAGTTACAGGAGATTCAATTTCTTTATGGAAGCAGTTCAATATGACGTTAATAACACACAGGTACAGATGTGCATGGTAATCAAGCTTCAACAGCTGCAACAGGAAGGATTGGCGATGTTGACATATGCGAATCTGGAGGATTATCTGCAGTTTCACCTTTGGAAGAAAAAACAGCCGGATGGTCTGGCTCAGGCGGCAGATCAGATTCTGCGCTTAAGTGCAAGTGATATTGTCCGCTACTTATCCGTACAGGCGCTGCAGGAAGCTTCATCCAAAAAGTTATCAGATTTTTCTGATCTGTTAGGAGGTTAAAGAAGTATGAAGAAGGGGAAGAATACAAGAAAAATAGTGACGTTTTGGGCGATCGCGGTCATCATCGTCGGCCTGATCAGTTCCACGTTTACTTTGATTCAGTCACATCTGAATTTGGGCTTGGATCTGGTCGGCGGTTTTGAAATTCTGTACGAAGTCGCACCGCTTGATCATTCCGCAACAGCTAATGTAGATATGAATGCAGTCGTCAACAGCATTCAGAAACGAGTTAATGTGCTTGGTGTCAGTGAACCGACGATTACCGTGGAAGGAAATAATCGTGTGCGCGTGCAGCTGGCCGGCATAGCCGATCCCGAAACTGCCAGGCAGATGATCGGAACAACGGCCAATATGACTTTTCGCGACGTTGATGATCAGGAACTGGCCGATTCCAGTATTCTGCAGGAGGGCGGCGCGAGCCTTGGCTATCAGGATGGCAAGCCGATCGTTTCCCTGAAGATTAAAGATACGGCTAAATTTGCGGAAATTACTTCACAGATTTCGAAGAAAAGTTCTCCTGATAATATGATGGTTATCTGGTTGGACTATAAAGACGGTCAGTCGTATAAAGCGGAAGCGGCAAAAGCCGCCAAAGGCGAGAACCCGGCTTATATTTCAGCCGCCAGTGTGCGGTCCACCATTTCCGGTGATTGTATTATTGAAGGTAATTTTTCTGAAAAAGAAGCTTCCACATTGGCCAGTCTGATTAATTCCGGTTCGCTGCCGGTGAAGATGACGGAAATCAGCTCCGATGTTGTTTCTTCACAATATGGCGCCGACGCTTTACATAAAACGCTGCTTGCCGGTTTTGTCGCTATTCTTGCGGTTGTCATGCTGATGATCTGCTGGTATAAAGCCGCCGGTTTTATTTCCGCAATGATGCTGGCTTTATTTCTGTGGTGTGTATTTGGCGTATATGCAGCGATCGGAGCGGTATTCACCTTAACAGGTATTGCCGCCTTGGTGCTTGGCGTAGGGATGACGATTGACGCCAATATTATCATGTTCGAACGCATTCGTCAGGAACTATATAAAGGGCATAGTGTTGAAAGCGCAATTGCCGAAGGGCAGACTTTATCCTATTCGGCCATTTTTGATGGGCAGCTGACGACGCTGATTGCCGGACTGATCATGTATATCTGGGGAAACGGAACCGTAAAAGGTTTTGCGACCATGCTGATGATCACGACATTTATGACGCTGCTGATCAATGTCGGCTTTACAAAGTTTCTATTATCGCTTGTTTCCGGATCAGGCATTTTTCATGATAAGCCGCAGATGTTCGGCGTTAAAAAAACACAGATTCCGGATGTTTCCAAAGGCGAAGAACAATTCTATTTCGGTATCAAACGCGGGATGGATTACATTGGCAATTCGAAGAAATTCATTTTGACAGCATGCGGTATTTTAGCACTTGCCATTGTATTGGGTACTGTAGGCGCTGTTCGCCAAGAAGGCTTTTTGAATTTGGGTATTGATTTTGCCTCAGGCACAAAGCTGACCGTTACGGCAGATCAGCCAATTACAACGGACACTGTACAAAGTGATCTTGCCGATATAGGATATAAAAATTTCACCTTCCAGGCGGCTGGCGATCATACGGTATACGCGACGACGAAGCAGTCCTTGTCAAAAGAAGATCTTTCTACAATCAAAAAAACATTTATTGAAAAATATGGTCAGGAGCCGGGGGATAACGTCGTAACGCCTACGGTCGGTCACGAGCTTGTACGTAATGCATTGATTCTGACTTTGGTAGCATGGGTTTTCATGCTTGCCTATGTTACTTTCCGGTATGAATGGGATTATGCATTAGGTGCTTTAGCCGCATTAATTCATGATGTGACGATTACCATGTGCGCCTTTGCCATTTTCCGCTTTGAAGTGAATATCAGTGTCATTTCGGTATTGCTTACGATTATCGGTTATTCCATAAACAATACCATTGTCGTTTTTGACCGCCTGCGCGAGGTGATCGGGAATCGACCGTCCGCTGTCAAGAAGACCGAGCTGAAAGCAATTGCCAACAGCGTGATTGATGACACCTTAAAAATGTCGCTTTATTCTTCTATGACCACGGTTCTTCCGGTATTATTCATGATGATCATGGGCTCCCGTAGTATTTTCGTCTTTACGTTTGCCATGTTTGTCGGTTTAATTGCCGGAACATTCTCTTCAATCTTTATTGCTTCATATGTCTGGTATCAGATTCGTATGCATGCCGTATCAAAACCGAAGAAGTTGAAAAAAGAAAAGAAAGAAAGACTGGATGAATATACGATAAAAGGAATCAATGCCTGAATGAAAAAATAGAGCAGGCATGATGTCGAGCGCTTCCTGACATGCGCGCTATGGATATTTTCTTAGGAACGGAAAAAGAATATGGAATATACAGAGCTGCGGGAAAAATATCAGAATTTTTATTATCATGCCTATACTGTTTTTGAAACGGAGAAAAATATTCGCATCTGTTATGCTTTTTCTATTGAAGGGCTTGAAGAATTTCATCCGGAATGGATAATACCCAAGCCGGCAAAAGAAACGATCGGGAATTATCGCTCGCTTCGTGAAGCTGCTTTTTCTCTTGGCTTAGTGGAACTGATCAGTTATTGGAAACTGACTTGTTCGCCGCATGTATGGATTCAATGCGGAACATTAAATGATGCACAAAAACAATGGTGGAAAAAACTCTATTTTAATGGACTGGGTGAATTTTTTTATCGTAATCAAATAGAAGCCGATCTATCGACTTTCATGGATCTAAGGACAACCGGCATGAAAATTGACGGCGATCAGGATATGCGTGAGTTTGCAGGCAATCTGATTCCGGTAGGCGGAGGTAAGGATTCCTTTGTAACAATGGATCTTTTACAGGAAGAGATGCAAAAGAATCACGTCTTTGTGATCAATGCCGTTGCTTCAGCGGTACACAGTGCGCAAGCTGCCGGTTATGATGGTGATCGCCTGATTTTGGCAAAGCGTACTTTGGATCCCGCCATGCTGGAGCTCAATCGACAAGGTTATCTCAATGGTCATACACCTTTTTCAGCATTGGCCGCCTTTGCGTCCACACTGACGGCGCTCGTTTATTGCAAGCGCTATGTTATTCTTTCCAATGAAGCAAGTGCAGATGAAGCAACTGTTAAAGACAGTACGGTCAATCATCAGTATTCAAAAACCTTTGCGTTTGAAGGTGATTTTGATGCCTATTTTCAGACATATATTTCTAAAAAGGTATTTTATTTTTCACTGCTGCGCCCGCTCAGCGAACTGCAGATTACAGGTATGTTCAGTCGCCTGAAATCGTTTCATAACGTGTTCCGCTCTTGTAATGTGGGGCAAAAGGATGAAATATGGTGCGGCCATTGTGCCAAGTGCTTGTTTGTGTATATCATGTTGAGCGCATTTCTCACGGATACGGAATTATGCAAAATCTTCGGCACGGACATGTTGAATGATAGATCCATGCAGCCTTTATTTGAACAGCTTTCCGGCATACAGGATAATAAGCCTTTTGAATGCGTCGGTACGCGGGATGAAGTCAATACCGCGATATGCATGTCGATTCGGCGTCATCAAAAGGCAGGAATGACATTGCCCTATCTGTATCAGCTATATAGTAGAACATCATATTATGCGGCTTATCGTGAGCGTCAGGTGCAGTATATAAAGGGGAATGAAAAACATCATTTGCCTGAACATTTTCAGGCACTTTTAAGACGGCGCCTGAAGGAGATGGAAGAATATGCTTGAAAAAGAGCGTTGTTTATGGCAAAAGGAATTTGCAGGACAGAATATCTTGATCTGGGGGTATGGACGAGAGGGCAAAGCGACAGCAGACTTGCTTCACGAAGTATGCCCGCAACTGTCTTTTACGATTACCGACAGCCGAGAAACGGCTTTAAATATGGCGAAAAAGGCACATCCCCGTGCGCATGTAATCCCCCAGGAGGAAATTGATTTTGCGGCATATACCATGATCTTGAAAGCGCCCGGAATTGTTGTTCCGAAGAATTTTTCGCATTCGCGATTAACCGATGAAACACAGTTATTTTTAAAGCACTATGGTGATCGAACGATCGGAATTACGGGGACCAAAGGGAAATCAACAACGGCATCTTTAACGGCAGCCATGCTGCAGGAAAAATATACGGTTCATCTGGTGGGAAATATCGGTGTTCCCTGCTTTGCTATTATTGAAAAGCTGGAAGAAAAGGATTTGATTGTTTTTGAACTCAGCTGTCATCAGCTGGAATTTTCAACCTGCAGCCCGCACGTTGCCGTTTTTTTAAACCTGTATGAAGAACATCTGGATCATTATGAAACCTTTGCGGCATATGGCAACGCCAAGGCCAACATTTATCGCCATCAACATGAGGGAGACGTGTTGCTTGCCGGAAAAATGCTTCAAGATATCGGCAAGGAAAGAAGTGATGTGATGTGGATTGGAAAGGATGTATATGCCGCGCATCGGCAATTATATCTTCCGGACCATATGCTGGTCATGGGAAAGTGTGCTTTGATCGGCGCGCATAATGATCAAAATGCGGCCGTGGCCTATGCGATAGCACGAATGTACGGGGTATCGGATGACCAGGTTCGGCATGCGCTGGCGGCATTCAGGCCGCTGCCGCACCGTTTGGAAAATCTCGGCATTTACAATGGCGTTTGCTATGTTAATGATTCCATCTCCACAATCGGGCAGTCGACGATAAGAGCATTGGAGGCATTACCGGAAACGGACTGTGTTTTAATCGGCGGCATGGATCGTGGTATTGCATATGATGAATTGGAAACGTATTTTAGCCGGCATCCGCATTTACAGGTAGTTTTCATGTATGCCAGCGGTAAGCGTATTTACGCAGAAATGTCGCAAAAGCATATGCTGACATCACAGATGATTTTGGTGGATACATTACAGCAGGCGGTTATGGAAGGGAAAAGGCGTACAAGACAAGGGCATATATGTCTGTTGTCTCCGGCTGCCGCATCTTATGATCATTTTAAAAATTTTGAGGAGCGAGGCGATGTATTCCGCAGCCTTGTCAGACAGTAATGACCTATCGGATATATCGGGTTGCCAAACTTCATACTGAACTTTCACCTCTGACGGCCGGCGTGCTGGCTGCTTCTTCCTTATCAAAGGATCAGATCGAGGAGATTTTAAATCCGGGCGCATCGCTTAAAACCAGTCATGCTGCCTGTATACAAAAGGCGGCAGAGCGTATTTTGAAGGCGAAAGAAGCAAATGAAAAAGTATTGATCGGCGGAGACTATGATTGTGACGGTATATGTGCGACGGCAATTATGAAGGCCTTGCTTGATGCACTTGGCATTGTTAACGGTTATTATATACCGGATCGTTTTAAAGAAGGCTATGGGCTTTCGGAAAAGACGGTGTGCATGGCGAAAGAACGGGGATATACGCTTTTGATTACGGTGGACAATGGCGTTAAAGCGCATGCCGCTTTGCAGATGGCAAAACAGCTGCATATGGATACGATCGTAACCGACCATCATACGATTGAAGAGCCGGTAGAGACAGATATTCTCGTTCATCCGGATTTCATGGAAAAAGAATATCGCTATTTATGCGGTGCTGGCGTGGCATATGAGCTGAGCCGGTATATGATTGGCGAAAAACCATTATTAACAGGACTGGCCGCGGTTGCCTCAATCGGTGATGTGATGCCTTTATGGGCGCAAACACGAATAATCGTCCGACAGGGTTTTGCGGAAATCAATAGTGGAAACGTGCCAAGTGTGAAACGGATGATGCGCCAGGAAGATCGTGCCCGGCAGGAAACGATTGCCTTTCAGGTTGTACCGAAACTCAATGCGGTAGGCCGGATGCAGGGTGTCGCCAATGTGAATACGCTTGTTCCTTTTCTGTTGTCACAGGATCCGGTGCAGATAGCAGGTTATGTGGCTCAGTTGGAAAAGGTGAATAATCATCGTAAAAACATCAGTGCCCGGATGAGTGAAACGGCCGAAGCATTACTGGACGAAAGTAAAATGCCGGTTTTATATGACGATTCATTTCAAGAGGGAATCTGCGGTTTGGTGGCGGGGCGCTTATGCAGTCGGTATCATCGTCCGATACTTGTGGTAAGCAGGCATGGGGATATGATCAAGGGCAGCGGGCGCAGCATTCCGGGATTCAATCTTTTTGCATTTTTTCAAGAGGGCTTTCCCGAGCTGATATCTTTTGGCGGTCATGCGCAGGCGGTCGGCTTTACGATCAAAGAAAGCGATTTTCTTTCTTTTAGAGGGAAGTGTCAAAAAAAGATGGAAAGTGTGGATTTAATCCGCGAGCCGCTTCCTCAGCAGGCTATTGCAGTTGAAACAGCATGGCTGACGATTGCCAACGTCAAAGATCTTGATCGCCTTGAGCCGCTGCCCAAGGAGATACAGATGCCGCTTTTTGCAATTGAGAAGCCGACTATATTGCGTACCTTTCATTCATCCAAAGTTATGAAGTATACGATACAGACGGAAAGCGGAACGATGGATGCCGTTTTATTTGCTTATAAGGGTCTGCGTATTCCGGATACTTTTCATACGTTGATCGGCCGCCTTTTAATAAACCGATGGCAGGGAAAAGAAAGCGTGCAGATGGAAATTGATGGATTTATGGACTAAACATTGCTTTGCTGCGTGTATAATAATCACGTTGTGAGGAATGAAGAAGGAGATCAAGATGGCTTTGAATTTAGCAGACTACATCGCATCCATTCCGGATTATCCGGCTAAAGGAATCTTATTTCGTGATGTAACGCCGTTGATGGGAAATGGCGTGGCGTATCAAGAAGCAATTCAGCAGCTGGCCGCTTATGTAAAACAGGTTCACGCCGATCTGATTGCCGGCCCGGAATCGCGCGGTTTTATCTTCGGCTGTCCGGTTGCGGTTGAAACGGGACTTGGTTTTGTTCCGGTTCGTAAGCCCGGAAAACTTCCGCGGCAAACTATTTCCGCCCGTTATGAACTGGAATATGGAACCAATGAGCTCTTCATGCATGCGGATGCTGTTCGCCCGGGTCAAAGGGTTGTTGTTATTGATGATCTTCTGGCGACGGGTGGAACGGCAAAGGCAACGGCAGAAATGATTGAACGCCTTGGCGGAGTGGTGGCCGGTTTTGCTTTTGTCATAGAACTGGACGGTTTACCCGGCCGAAAGACGCTGGAAGGTTATGATTTGCATGTACTGATGCATTTAAGTGATCATGAATGATCAGAAAGCGCATGGAAACATGCGTTTTTATTTTGCCTGTATTACAATAGAACGTAATATAAAGGAACATCTATGGTAAAGGAAACCAGAATCGTGACCGATGATATGGTCATGCAGCAGGCAAAAACATATATCTCCAATGCCAAATCACTTGCTTTAATCATGCGTGCTTGTTCCTTTGCCAAAGCGCAGCATGAAGGACAGTTTCGTAAATCGGGTGAGCCATATATGGTTCATCTGACGAATGTCGCTTATATTCTGGCGGAATTACATTGCGGCCCTAAGACCATTGCGGCCGGATATCTGCATGACACGATTGAGGACACCGGGATCGGAAAAGAAGAACTGGCAGCGCAGTTTGATGAAGAAATAGCTGATCTGGTGGATTCAGTTACCAAAGTCGGGGCTTTACTCTATCGGGGAAAAGATGATCCGGAGTATCAGGCCGCCAATCATCGAAAGATCTTCATTGCGATGGCCAAGGATATTCGAGTTATTTTAATCAAGCTGGCAGACCGCCTGCATAATATGCGGACATTGCAGTTTCAGCCTGAAGAAGCACAGATGCGCATTGCGGCGGAAACACTGGATGTGTACGGACCGATTGCCCATCGTCTGGGATTAAGCGCCATAAAAAATGAACTGGAAGATATGGCGTTCTATTATAGCAATCCGGAAGAATACTATCGGATTGCGCACCTGGTTGAAATGAAAAAGGCGGAACGAGATGCAAGCGTACAGAAAATGATTCGTGAAATCACCGCCATGCTGCGGGATAATCATATTCCGTTTCGCATCTTCGGGCGCTCGAAACATCTTTATTCCATCTATCGAAAGATGAATTTTCGTCATAAGCGTTTTGATGAAATTCTTGATCTGCTGGCTATCCGTGTCATTACCGCAACAGAGTTGAATTGCTATGAAACGCTGGGATATATTCATGCGAAATATAAACCGATTCCGGGCCGCTTAAAAGATTATATTGCCGTTCCGAAAGAAAATATGTATCAGTCTTTACATACAACAATTATCGGGGATGAGGGTAAAATTTTTGAGGTTCAAATCCGTACTGAAGAAATGGATGAAATTGCCGAGAAAGGTGTGGCGGCACATTGGCGATATAAAGAAGGCAGTAAATATGATCCGCGTCGCGAGCAGAAAGAGATCGAAGATAAGTTATCTTGGTTTCGTGACTTTACTGAATTGACCGGAAGCGGCGGCTCGGCTTCCGAGTATATGGAGACGTTACAAAAAGATGTTTTTGAAACGGATGTTTATGTGATGACGCCTAAAGGACGGGTAATCGGCCTGCCGCATGGAGCAACACCAATTGATTTTGCTTACCGGATTCATACGGATGTAGGAAATACGGCCGTCGGCGCGATTGTCAACGATGCCATGGTGCCGCTTAATACGGAATTACATACCGGTGATGTTGTGCAGATCAAAACGCTGAAAGGAACCGGTCCAAGCGAAGATTGGCTGAAGATGATCAAGACCAATCAGGCAAAAAATAAAATCCGGGCATATTTTGCGCGAAAGGAAAATGAGAATCATGAGCGGCTTGTTGCCGATGGTGAAAAAATTC
>CAUTVM010000018.1:0-25073 GCA_963541855.1 uncultured Erysipelotrichaceae bacterium | reverse complement strand
ATGATGTTTAAGGAACAGAAGCAGTAATATGAAGCAAAAGACCTGAGAATGAGATAATGTTCTTGGGTCTTTTTTTGGGGGTGTACTTACAGCGGATTATGGTCTGTAAATGTCGGTTTGAAGAAAATGGAAAAGGGGGTGATCGGACAATTGATAGGAGATCCAAGCTTAACGGCTGTTGAACTTGCAAAACAGATAGGCGTCAGCAAACGAACGATTGAAAGAGCCTTTAAATCATTGCAGGAAAAGAAGATCATTGAAAGAATCGGCTCAAAGCGTGACGGGAATTGGCTGGTCGTAAAGTGAGCTGAACATGAAGCATATGCGATGGACATGTCGGGTCTGATGCGATTTGTGGTGTAAGCGTTTTTCTTTTTCTTGAAAATATTTTCACGACAGCTATAATGAGATTGGCGAAAAGGTGGTTCGATAAATGATAGATACATTATTGAATGATTTGCAGACGATCTGTAAGCCATTATTGCCGATTCTCGGCGTACTTGCATTGATCTATATGTGTATTTTATTGCGACATCTGTGGAAGCTGGCGGATGAAGTCAGCGACAAGGTACGCAAACTGGATGTGACGATCGACGGCGTCAATCAATCCTTAACAAAAGTGCAGGCGCCCTTAGATACGGTTGCGCGCCTTTCGCACTCGGTAGATAAGGCACAGGACAAAACGGAAGCGATGTTTAAAAAGGCGTCTCAATGGGTCAATGACAATTTGCATCAGGCGAAAGAAAAAACCGGTCTGATGGAAGAAAATATCGTCATACGGCAGCCGGGTGAAGAAGCGGTTAGTCAAAATGAAATGCCGGAGGCAACGTTGCCGGTTGAGGAAAAGGCGAAAGAACAGGGAGAAAATGATGGAAGAAAATGAGAAAGAACTGGCGGAAAAGGAAGAATGCACGCCAGCGCAGGCCGTTGAAAAAACGGTAGCTGATTTGAAAAAGAAGATTCAGGAAATCAGCAATGAAGCGAAAACGGAAAAAGAAGATAAGATGCATGGTCTTGATTTGCCCATTGATGGGGAAAAGATAAGGGAATTTAAAGAAGAAACCGCCGAAACATTGAATCGATCGGTAGAAGGAGCAAAAGAAATGGCGAATGATCTGGTCGGAAATGTCGATTTCTCCAAAACGCTGCATTATTTGAAAAACAATGCGGTCAATGCGGTTGAGCAGGCGAAGGCTTCTCTGGATGAGTTTGGCGAGCGCGAAGAGGTAAAAAAGACGATTGCGGCGGCTAAGGAAAAAGCTTGCGATCTTGGCGAAAAGGCCGCGGGACTTTTGGGCGATGAGAAAAAAGAAATGTTACAGGAAAAGCTGAAAGAAGTCGGACAGAAGGTGAAAGAAACAACCGCGACGGTCAGCGCCTATCTGCAGTCGGATGAGGTGCAGGATTCCATCCGGAATGCGAAGAAGACGGCAAAGAATATTTTTGATCACTGTGTGGAATCGGTTCGTGATTTTTCCGAAAAGAAATAATCATTTATTAGAAAAGGAGCGCTTTTATGAAACGAGTCACGATTTATGATGTGGCCAATGAAGCGCAAGTCTCACTGGCAACAGTTTCACGGGTTATAAACGGTTCAAGTGTAGTGAAAGAACCAACCAGAAGCAGAGTGCAGATGGCGATTGAAAAGCTGGGATATAAGCCCAATGCAATCGCGCAGGGACTAGCGTTACAGAAAACGACGACCATCGGCCTGGTCGTTCCGGAAGCCAGCTTTACATATACGGGGCAGATTATCAATGGTTTGATTGATGTTGCTAAAATTTACAACTATGGCATTCAGCTGCATACGACAACAGCCGGCATTACAGATATCAAAGATATTATTGAAGCTCTGATCAAAAGCCGTGTGGACGGTGCGGTTATTTACGGCGCCAAGCTTGCCGAAGCGGAAATTCAGGAATTGCGAAAATACAGCATTCCGATCGTATTGATTGGCAATAAGGTGCATATGGACAATGTATGTTCTGTATATGTAGATATTGAAAAGGCGGTTTTTGAGCTCTGCATGAAATATCTGGAAGAAGGGAAAAAGCGCATTGCGATTTTGGAAGATCGGAAAAATATGGCGTCCAGTCAACAGATGGTGCAAGGCGCCCAGGATGCTTATAAGAAAAAAGGGATGAAATTTAACGGATATCTGCGCATTCCGCCGGAAACGCGGACTTCCTATGCTTACCTGCAAAAGTGGCTGAAAGATCATCGCTATGATCTTGTTATCGGCAATCGTGATTCCCAAGCCATGGCGATTATCAATGCGGCCAGAGAAAATCAGATTGCGATTCCGGAAGATATGGAGGTTGTCTGCATTTTGGACACCAAGTACAATTCCGTATTCCGCCCGACCATTTCTTCCTTTTCAATTCCGAGTTATGACCTTGGCGCCGTGAGCATGCGGGTGATGACAAAGATGCTGCAGAGCACGGAAGAAGTCGAGAAAAATATTGAATTGAGTTATCTGTTTACCCCCCGTCAGACAACGACGGAATAAAATGTTGATCGGAAGCGGCAGTTTTCATTTGACAATGCCGCCCCTGTCCATTAGCATGTGTCTATCCGCGTGAACAGAAAAAGTACGACAGAAAAGAGCCCTGAAAGAGAGATCCCACCGGTGAAAAGGATCGGCGACTTTGTCGGAATATACGCCTGTTCCTGCTTTACGGAACGTTTGCTGTCGTTAAGGCATACAAAAGTGCACCGCAAGGTGAACTAAGGTGGTACCGCGCTGAGGCGTCCTTAGGACAAAGGACGCTTTTTTTTTTGAGAAGGAGATGTAACTATGAACTTTCTGGAAGAGTTGAAATGGCGAGGGCTGGTTAAGGATGTAACCGATGAAGAAAGCCTGAAACGCCAGCTGCAAACATCGACTACGGTATATTGCGGCTTTGATCCGACGGCCGATTCTCTTCACGTCGGTCATTTACAGCAGATTATTTTATTGCGCCGTTATCAAAATGCGGGACATCGGCCGATCGCGCTGTGCGGCGGTTTTACGGGAATGATCGGCGATCCCAGGCCAACCAGCGAAAGACGCCTTTTGACCCATGAAGAAGTGGCACACAATGTCGAATGTATCCGCCATCAGTTGGCGCGCTTTCTTGTATTTGAAGGTGCGCATGCGGCCATCCTGGAAAATAACGACCATTGGCTGGGGAAGATGCAGCTGCTGGACTATCTGCGTTTATATGGCAAGCTGTTCAACGTGGCCTACATGCTGCAGAAAGATACGATCAAAAAGCGTCTGGATACGGGGCTTTCCTATACAGAATTCAGTTATACGATTTTACAGGCGATGGACTTTTTACAGCTGTTGGAGCAATATGACTGTCGTATTCAGATCGGCGGTTCCGATCAATGGGGAAATTTGACAAGCGGAATGGAGCTGATTCGCAAAGTCAAAGGAGAAAATACCCAGGTATGGGGAATTACATCGCCATTGATCACCAGAAGCGACGGTTCCAAATTCGGCAAATCGGAAGGCAAGAATATCTGGCTGGATCCCCATCGGACAAGTGCTTACGAATTTTACCAGTTCTGGCTCAACACGCCGGATACGGATATCGTGGATTATCTCAAACGCCTTTCCATGCGCCCGATAGAAGAAATTGAAGCCTTGGCGCAATGCGTCGCGAATGCGCCGGAAAAAAGAGAAGCGCAAAAAGCCTTGGCGCAAGAGTTGACGGAAATCGTGCATGGAGAAAGCGGCTTTATGCAGGCCAAACGGATTACGGAAACATTCTTTCATGGCGACATGATGGAACTGCCCATTGAAGAATTGCGCATCGGTCTTGCCGATGCCCCATGCGTGCAGGTCAGGGAAGGAACATTGATCATTGACGCCTTAACGATGTCGGGTATAACAAAGTCCAAAGGTGATGCGCGAAAACTGATGCAGCAAGGAGCGATCAGCCTGAATGGAGTCAAAATAACCGATCTGCATACCGCTATCAGCAAAGCGGATACCATTGACGGAGCAATTGCCGTTTTGCGAAAAGGGCGGCGTAATTATATTGTCATTCAGCTGCAGGGATGAAGGAGCTGGTTTTTTGCGTGCTATAATACAAGCGAGGTTTTTATGAAAAAATTCCGAATCTTTTTTCTGGCTCTGCTGCTGTGTCTTGGGGGTTGTAAAAATTCGTCGTCTCAACACGCCGTGCCGCAAGATACACGATACCAGACATATTACAACGCGGTTTTGCGCAATGAAAAGTGGAAAGACGGCTCATTGTACTATGCGCTCAGTGCGCAGATGACGCATCTGGAGGATGGAAGTTATCGCTTTTATATATTTTTAGATCATGCCCGTATCGCCATGTATGATATTGCCTTGCTTGCGGTGATGAACGATGTGCCTTATAGCCAGGCCGATATGATGATGCCGAATATCGGGATCATGGGAAAAAACACCTATACCATGATTCCGAATCAATATGATCCTCAAAATGGATATGTAAAAGGCCTTGTCATCAGTGGTGAAAGTACAGAAGCTTCCATTGATTTAAAAATGATGATTGAGTGGAAAGATAAATCTCTCGAGCATGTCAGCCGGGAGTTCATCCGTTTTACATTAACTGAAGAAGGATGGACGTCTTCCGACGATCCGGAAGATGTGAAGGGCACGGAAGCGTAAAATGGTAAATACGGATCATGCGGATATGAAGCATTCTTTTCTCATCGGCTCCTTGACTTCTTCGGCCGGGGTCTTTATCTCTAAATTGATCGGTTTGTTTTATATTGTTCCCTTCATTGCCATGGCCGGGGAAGAGAATATGGTCTTTTATTCAAATGCCTACAATTACTATTCCGTTTTATTGCAGATTTGTTCGGCCGGCCTGCCGTTTGCGATTGCCTCGATTGTTGCCCGCTATATTGAAAGGGACGATTATCGAACGGTTCTTCTGGTGCGCCGGCTCGGCATGGGGCTTCTGGCGGTTCTCGGTTTTTTCATGATGGTTATGTTCGGCCTGCTTTCCGGGCCGCTGTCCGCTTCCATTTTAAGTTCGCAAGCCACTTTCGATGACCTGCAGCGGATGAAGACAACCTTTCTGATTTTATCGTTGGCATTATTTCTGGTACCGTTTTTATCCAGCTATCGCGGTTTTTATCAGGGCCTGCGCGAATTGAAACTCTATGCCGATTCGCAGGTTATCGAACAGTTTGTCCGGGTTTTTTCTTTGCTGGCATTAAGCTGGGTATGCATTCATCTGTTCCATTGGGATCGCATATGGGCCATCTATATGGGCGTTTGCGCGACTTCCATCGGCGCTCTTGCCGCGCTGTTTTATTATATGCGCTATGATCGAAATCATATCGGCGCTTTGTTGCGGGCGGCACGCCGCCAGCAGAAAAAGCCCGCTTCCGCCAAGCGCGTCATGAAGGAATTATTTGCTTTCGGTTTACCTTATCTGATTTCCGGCTTTTTAGGCAATTCGCAGGCTTTGATCAATACGCAGTTTTTTATTCCGACGATCACAAAGGTGGGAATGAGCTATAAGGATGCCAAGCTCATGCTCAGTATCATTCAGACACAGTGCGATAAAATCACGTCTATTCCTCAGGTGTTAAGCATCGGTTTCTCAACGGGACTGGTGCCCTATATGACGGTTTCCTATGAGCGCAAAGATCGTGTTGCCCTGCAGAAAAATATACGCGACTGTCTGGATACGGTATGCTATATTGCTTTTCCATTATGTTATTGTATTTTCGCTTTGGCACGGCCGATCTATTACATCATGTATGGGGGCGGAAATCTGATGGCTGGTGAAAATGCCTTGATGTGGAGTGCATTGCTGGCGCTGGTGACGACGATCACGCCGATCTGCACGAGCATGATGATGACCCTGCATCTGCGTCGTGAATCAATATTCTATCTATGCATCGGCAGTATTGTGAAAGTCGCTTCCTTTTTCCCTCTGCTTCGCTATGTCGGTTATTCAGGGGCGATCACAAGTTCCGTTCTGTGTTCATTGACGATCATTTATCTTTCGCTTTCACGCATGCAGGCCAGTTTTCATGTCCGCTATGGACGAACAGTGAAGCGGATTTTTAAGATGACGCTTGCGTGTTTATGCATGCAGGGAATGTTTTCTCTTTTAAATCTGACAGGCTTGCATTTTAGTGAATCGTCCCGTCTGCTGGCGTTAGGCGTTCTTTCCATCTACGGCATATTGGGATTAGCGGTATATGTGTATATTTCTTCATTGTTAAAATTACCACAGGCGATTTTACATGTACATTGGCATGCCCTGCTGCATCATCCGGCTTCTTTGAAAGAGAGGAACGGCAGATGATCCGGCTGGATAAATTGCTCAGCGATATGGGTGTTGGAACAAGAAATACATTAAAAAAGGAGATTCGCCATGGTCACGTTTGTGTCAATGGGGAAGTGATCAAAGACGCCGGACATATTGTTGATGAAACACATGCGGTTATTTTATTTGACGGCCAGCCGGTTGTCTACCAAAAACATTTTTATATCATGATGAATAAACCGTCGGGAACGGTCTGTGTTTCTGATTCCCCGCACTCCGTTCTGCATTTGATCCGCGAGCCGTATAAAGGCCTTTTTTGCGTCGGCCGGCTGGATAAAGATACGGAAGGACTTCTGTTGATTACCAATGACGGTCAACTGGCGCATGCATTGTTATCACCGCACCGTCATGTGGATAAAATCTATGCCGTGCAGCTGCGCGATCCGATTACCGAAGAAGCGATCCGCTTGCTGGAAGCGGGAATAGATCTGAATGAACAGGAGCATTGCCGCTCAGCACAATGTCGCGTTTTAGCGGATCATCTCGTACATCTGACGATTCATGAAGGGAAATACCATCAAGTCAAACGGATGTTCCAAAAAGTCGGAAATCAGGTAACCGCTTTAAAGAGACTGCAGATTAAAAATCTGCTTTTAGATGATACATTGGCGCCCGGGTCGTACCGTTTGTTAACAGCGGAAGAAGAAGCGGCGCTTAAAAAATAGAGGGGAGACATTTTGGCAATTGCCATATACCGTCTTTTGCATATTTCTCTAAGACGGTCCATACCTGCTCGCTTAGTGGCGGGGGTGTGCTGGAACCGCTTGTCACGGCAATTCTTTGATGCGCAAAAATGATTTCTTTTTTCAGCTGCAGGGCATTTTCGATCAACATGCTGTCGGGAATGCCGGCCGCCTTGCCGATTTCACAAAGCTGACGGGAATTGTTGGAACGCGGATCGCCGACGACTAACAGCAGATCAACATTTTTCAGTTTCAGTATCGCATTTTGACGTATGGTGGTCGCCGGACAGATTTCCTTGGCGATCGTTGCCTCGGGATGTTGCTTCTTGCATAAAGAGATCAAAGCGGCGGCATCCAGCTGTGAAAGTGTGGTCTGGGTTGTAATCAGAGGATGATGCAGATGCGTGCAGGATGAAAGGTCATGCGCATCAGCGATCAGATGAACGCGGGGTGATATGCCGCAAACGCCTTCGGCCTCGGGATGGAATTGCTTGCCGATGTACAGAACATCGCCATGTTGACAATGACGGCGAATCAGATCGTGTGTCCGGCGGACGTCAGGGCAGGTTGCATCGACAATTTGCAGCCCTTTTCTTTCGGCCTTTTCATAAACGGTGTCACTGACGCCATGGGCCGTAAAAATGACAATGCCTTCATGGACATCGTCCAATAATTCCAGTCTGGTTTTATGGGGATGATCCAGAATGTGGACGCCATGTTGACCACACGCCTCGACCACTGCCTGATTATGAACGATCATGCCCAGCATCGCGATCGGCCGGTCAGGATTTTCGGTGATTGTTTTTTTAACGATCTGAATGGCGCGAACAACACCTTGACAATATCCTTGCGGAATAACGCGGATGATTTCCATTGCCGATTCTCCATATATCGCCATCCAGCAAGGCGATATACTTTTCCTCTCTACCCATTTTGCACGATGGGGTCTATATTTTCACTGACATATCGAAACATCTGCTATATTACGCTCTTTCCTGTTTGATTGAAATCCGTATTTTTATCGGGATAGAGAACAGTTCCCGTTTCTATTATGCAGCGCTTCATTCAATTTCTTTTACAATTCAGGTATAATTCCGATTGTAATTTGAAAAGCGGGGTATCGTATATGAAGAATTTCTCCGGTCTGCATCTGCAGCCGACAACCTTGGCATGGATCAAAGCCATCGGTTTTAAAACGCCGACGCCGATTCAGGAAGCGGTCATTGCGGAAATTTTGCAGGGAAACGACGTTGTCGGCATCTCGCGTACCGGCAGCGGCAAGACGCATGCCTACCTGATTCCGGTGATGGATAAAGTTGATCCGGCTGATGATCATATACAGGCGGTCATTACGGCGGCAACCCGTGAGCTGGCGATGCAGATTTATGAACAGGCCAAGAGCATGCTGCAATTTAAAAAGAATTTGCGTATCGGTTTATACGCCGGCGGTACGGATCGAAATAAGGAAATCCGCCGTTTACAGCGCATACAGCCGCATATCGTGATCGGCACCCCCGGAAAAATCCGCGATCTTTTTTTAGATGAAGGTATCCTGCGTTTGGAACAGGCGCAGATGCTGATTATTGATGAGGCGGATATGACGCTGGAATACGGCTTTCTGGATACCATTGACGCTTTTGCCGGGCGTATGAAAGACAGCTTGCAGATGATCTGTTTTTCCGCCACCATTCCCGATCAGCTCAAGCCGTTTTTAAAGCGCTATATGCATCAGCCCAAGGTGATCCGCATTGAGGATTCAGGCGCTGAAAAAGCGCAAATCAAACATATTCTGATACCTTGTTATCATCATTCCTATGCGCAGACGATTTTACGGATTTTACCGGGATTTCAACCGTATGTCTGCCTGATTTTTGCCAACTCCCGTCAAGAAGCTTCTGAGCTTGCAAAAGAGCTGCGCAAGGAACATCTTGCCGTTACGGAACTACATGGCGATCTGTCTTCCCGCCAACGTCGGCAGGCGATGAAACAGCTTGCCGCCGCCCAGAATACGTATGTTGTGGCAACGGATCTGGCGGCCAGAGGGATTGATGTGGCTGAGGTCACGCATGTCATCAGCTGCGGATTTCCTAAAGATCTGAAATATTATATTCATCGTGCCGGCCGTACAGGCCGTATGCATGCCGACGGCGTATGCTATGCATTATATCGGGATCATGATGATGCGGCGATACGGTCATTGATGAAACAAGGCATTCATTTTGAACATATGCGCTTTCATGGCGGCGCATGGCAGGTTCTGCGTCCTTTTGGACAGAAGCATCCGGAAAAAGATGCGGAAATGAAAAAAGAAATCAGCCGGCTGTTGACGAAAAAGAAAACAAAAGTTAAACCGGGATATAAGAAAAAGCGGCAAAATGCGATTGCTGAAATGGAGCGGCGAAAGCGGCGTGATTTCATTCGCGGAAAGATTAAGGAAGAAAGGCTCGCCCTGTATAAGCAGCGGCGCAAGGAATTAAAAGGTGAGCGATAAACGTGAAGAATTGCTGATCGGAAGTCATGTTCGTATGGCGGCGCCTCTGTATTTTGAAGGAGCCGTACAGGAAACGCTGTCCTATCAGGCCAATGCGCTTATGCTTTATACCGGCGCGCCGCAGAATACGGTGCGTGTACCGCTTACGCGCATGCGAATTGAAGAAGGGAAGGCGCTTTTAAAGGCGCATCATATTCCTTTGGAACGGGTGATTGTGCATGCGCCCTATCTGATCAATTTGGCCAATGTCCATAAGCCCGAAGCAGGCGAATTTGCATTGGCGTTTCTTATTCGTGAGCTTGAGCGGGCCATGGCCATCGGGGCGCGATATGTTGTCTTGCATCCGGGTTCATATACGACAGCCACGCGTCAAGAAGGAATCAAAGCCGTTATCCAAAGGCTCAATGCTTTGCCGCCACTTTCTAAGCGTATGATGATTTGTCTGGAAACCATGGCCGGAAAAGGGAGCGAACTTGGGAGGTCTTTTGAAGAACTGGCGGCGATTTTGCAGGAAGTAAAGCCGGCGGTGAACTTTGGCGTCTGCCTGGATACGTGTCATGTGCATGATGCGGGTTATGATGTGCACAAGGCGGATCAGCTGCTGGATTTATTTGATCACATCATTGGTTTACGGCGCCTGCATGTGATCCATTTGAATGATAGTCAAAATGAGCGGGGCGCGCATAAAGATCGGCATGCAAATATCGGTGAAGGCAAAATAGGTCTGGAAGCATTATACAAGATTGCTCATCATCCCAAGACGGCGCATATTGTCAAGATTTTGGAAACGCCTTATCGCAACGGCAAGCCGCCTTATCGAGAAGAAATTGCGCTTTTGCGCGAAAAGAAAGCCGCCATCTGAATATCGGCCGTGTCATTGAATCATCTTTTGAATTTCTTTCTTTAATTCTTCGGCAAGCTGTTCTTGGGCGACTTCGCGTAGAACTTTCCCCTTTTTGAACAGAATGCCGCCTTTAGAAGAACCGGCTACGCCGATATCCGCCCGGGCCGCTTCCTGCATACCGTTGACCGGGCAGCCCATGACGGCAACGGAAATATCCGCATGAATATCGCGCAGATAGTCTTCCATTTCTTTGACCAGCGGCAGCATATCATACTGTATACGGCCACAGGTGGGGCAGGCAATCAGATCCGGAACGCCTTGAATCAGATGAAAACATTTGAGCAGCTGTTTTCCGATCGGCAATTCTTCAAGCGGCGAAGCGGAAACGGAAATGCGGATTGTATCCCCGATGCCTGCATACAATAAGGTGCCAAGAGCGGCCGAGGACTTTACGGCGGAATCCATCAGTCCCCCAGCTTCCGTAACGCCAAGATGAAGAGGATAGGGGAATGTTTCGGCGGCCATCTGATAGGCTTGAATTGTCAACAGCGGATCGCTGCTTTTAAAAGAAAGTACAATATCGTGAAAATCCAGTTCTTCCAAAATAGAAACATGACGTCGGGCGCTGGCCAGCATGGCTTTAGCGCTATAGCCGTATGCTTGCAGAAAGTGCTGTTCCAAAGAGCCGCTGTTGATGCCGATGCGGATCGGGAGATGCTTTTTTCGGCAGCTTTCGACAACAGCCTCCGTATGTTGACGCAAACCGATATTACCGGGATTGATGCGGATAGCATCGGCGCCGGCTTCAACGGCTTTTAAGGCCAGAAGGTGATTAAAATGAATATCGGCAACGACAGGAATATGAATCTGTTTTTTTATTTCGCAAATGGCGCTTGCGTCTTGTTCGTCCAGAACGGCAAAGCGCACGATCTGACAGCCGCCCTGCTCAAGAGCGAGCACTTGGGCAACGGTTTTTTCGATCTGCTTTGAGGGTATATTGGTCATGGACTGCAGGATGCATTGATCTTGATGTCCGATCTGAACATTGCCGACAAATACCGGCCGGGTTTCTGTACGCTTCATCTTTATTTCTCCGTCGGTCCTATTATGGCACAATCCGTCATACTTACAATGTCCACTTCAAGGAGAGAGCACGGGCGCAAGGATGATTTATTCTTTGCAAAAAAAAAGGATTATGATATACTGCACATGCGTAAAAAGATGAAATCAGGAGGATGATCGCATGGCAAGAGAAGATATTATCTTCAGATGCAGCGTCTGCGGTGAAGAAAATTATATTGGAACCCGTAATAAACGCAAGCATACAGAAAAGATGGAAATTCAAAAGTATTGTCCGGTTTGTCGTAAAAAGACGCTTCATAAGGAGAAAAAATAAGCCAAGAGCTTATTTTTTAATAGGTGATCGGATATGAAAATCGAATGTCTGCCCATCGGGCTTTATGAAGAAAACACCTATCTTCTGCATGAGGCGGGGCATGTCTTATTGATTGATCCGGGCCGTTATGCGCAAGTGATTGCGCAACATGTTGCGAAAGAGGAAAAGGTGGACGGCATCGTATTAACGCATGGACATGAAGATCATGTCGGAGCGGCAGACGATCTGGCCGATCAATATCATGTCAAGGTGTATTTAAACCGTGCGGATTGGCATCTGGTTAGGGCCGATGGAAAGATAAAAGCATGCGCGATAACGCTGTATCATCCGTTAAACGACTTGCCGCAAGGAGCGATACAGATCGGCATTTTTCCGTTAACCATTCTCTTAATGCCGGGCCATACCGCCGGCAGTGTTTTCATTCGCTATCGCAATGTTCTGTTTACCGGCGATACTTTGTTCGCTTCGGATATCGGGCGGACAGATCTATTTTCGGGTAATGAAGAAGAGATGCAGCAATCGTTACGAAAAATCTGCTCACTTCCAAATGATCTGCTGATTTATCCAGGGCATGGTCCTTCCAGTACGATCGCCCAGGAAAAGCGGGTAAATCCATATTTACAAATATAGCGTTACCGAAGGATCATGTGCAAAGCGTAAAGACATTTCATCGCTGACCTCGTTTTCATCCGGATAAAAGGCCTGATAAGAGTCCACCATCTGATCAACAATTTCAACTTCCAGATATTGGCGGTGGGGGGAAAAAACAATGATCTGCAGTGTCGTTTTTCCCTGAATGGAAAAGGTGACGCCGGCGGCTTCATAAGTTCCTTCTTTCAGATTTTTCTGTTGCAGAGCGCATTTGATATGGGCAAGGACAATGGCTTCTTGACAGACATAACGATTATGCATTTTCATATTTTCCATCGCCCTGCTCCAATCGCTGCACATCAGCATAATCTGCCCGCATAAGATCAGGAACAAAAGAAAATATCGAAAAAAATAACCGGATATGAAACCATCACGGGATAAGGCCGAGCACGGCACGGAATTCTTTCTCCTTTCGCACATAATGCATGATTAACAGCTGTCCATCCTGCGCAAACAAAACCGCATCAATTTCCGTTAAAAGAAATTGGGTGCCCGGACGCAACAGGAGATTGCCGTTGCGGATATGAACTACATAATCATTTTGATGACAATGCAAGGTGATTTCATCCGGTCTAAGCGTGATGGAAGCGGAAAGATTGGTTATATGGCGCAATTGTGCCAGGGCAATCTGATCCTGCAGCATGGCGAAGGGCTTCATGGCTTTGCGCAGGATGTTGAGATGGGACAAGGTAAGCGGTAATAAAAAGCTGAGAGCTAAAAGAACAATCAGGAATTGCTCGAGGACGAATCCGTTTCTGTTTCTATTTCGCAAGGACAGGGCTCCATTGCCTTTAAAGCGTCGTACAGTTCCTGTTCCTGTTGCTGAAAGACTTTGATCACCTGCTCTTGCGTGGAAGTCCTGGCAAGCATGGCCGCCCACAGCAGATTTCCGCAAAGGACAATGACAAGCAGGGCCACTAAAATATCGTGGATCATTGGTCTTCATGAAACAACAGGCGTCCGGTGCCCAGGCCGATGGTGATCCGTTTGTGATGAGGAAAAATGATGGAGCGTGCCCGCCGCACATTTCCCGCTTCATTAAAATGAATGGTTTCATGCAAAACCTCAATTGTGCGCGGCTTTCCGCTTCTGATCGCTTCGCTTTGCTGCAGAACATAGCGTGATGGAAAATGATAGTACTCTAAATCGGGCTGCGCCTTAAAATCACTGTACAGCAAGGTACAGATGGTCAATATACACAAGGCGATCATCATTTCCGCCATGGTGAATCCATCTTTACTGTGCATAAGCCTGCCCATTTTGAATGACGATGGTTCGGCCATCGTCACAATGCGTCTGCTCTTGACGCAATAAGCCGTCGGCTAAAAGCGAACTGATGTCGCCCGGATCTTCATCATGGTCCAGGCGATACTGTAAAATCGCCGCATCAACGGTTTTGACCAGAGCGTCACATCCTTTTTTATCAATGATTCCGATTGTTTTCTGAATATTGGGAACGGTCAGTAAAAATAATATTGTCAGGATCGTCATGACAACCAGCATTTCCAGAAGGGTGAATCCGTCTTTTTTCATTGTTTTCATAGTGATTGTTTTCCTTTCTTAGAGATTTTCAAATACCGATAAAGGCATGAGCAGAACACGATAGACAACGATCAACATGAAGCCCAGCAGCGCATAAGCGCTTAACTGTAAAATTTTGACGTCAAAGCGAATGCGGGCCTGCATGCGTTTCAAAGTAAAGGATAAATATGAATCCAGTATTTCCACAGGTTCACAGGTATGGATGGCAATATGCAGCATTTGTTCCAACATGGGATCCATCCGGCATTGATGAACGGCAAAGACGATATCTTCACCCGCTTCAAGATCATGTTGTAATGTTTCCAGGGAGGCGATGATTTGCAGTGTTTTTTTCGTCGCATGTCCGCAACGCAGGCTTTCAGTAAAAAAACAGACAAAGGAAACGCTCCAATAAAGAATCGGTAATGCTTCGGGAAAATATTTTGCTGTCAGGTGATAAAACCTGATTTTAAAATTGCGCTTTGATATCAAAGCGGAAAGCAGAAAGAAGAAAAGAAACAGCAAAATGATGATGCCGGTCAGTATGCGCAAAAGAATGCGGGCCGAATGCAGCGGCTTTATATCGGCATGAAGTCCATGGGCCATGCGCAGTAAAGACGGGCATACCAGTTCGGTGAATAAGATGGACGCCATGGCGGCGGAAAGAAGAAGGGTCAAGGGATAAAGAATCTGTCGCTGCAATGCAGCAAATGACTGTTTTTGTTTGGCGATAAACAGACGTGTCAATCGAAGGCCGTCGGTAAATCCCAGAATAGGCATCAATCCTTTTAAATACAACGCCCATGAAGTCGGGCAAAAAGAAGGGAAAAGGCGATTGAAATCAGCACCCTTTTGAAAGGCGGCCTGTAATTTTTCCATCACCGGCTGATGTTTTGGCGATACGGCCAGATGAAAAGCCTGCGTCAGATTTAATCCGGCTTCCAGCAAATAGCTGATGCCTTCCAGTTCACTCACCGATAAGGTCATTTCGCGCCTGTTCCATTGGAATCCGTCCGGCTTCCACTTCTTTTTGAATATGGCGGACAAGCGGTTCAAACGCAGGCGAGGGATGATGGCTGGCGGCATAGTGCAAAACCTCCTTTCGGTTCATGCAGGCATAGACGCCTGTTTTTCGCTTTTGAAAATCTGTATAAAGGCGTTGACAGCTGACGCCTTTTAAAACATCAAACAGCTGCGAACGGTCAACGCCTAGGTCCAACATCCGCAGCAAGGCACCGATACAGCTGTAAGCATGCAGGGTTGTTAAGACAAGATGTCCGGTCAAGGCGCAGCGAACCGCCATGGCGGCCGCCGTTTCATCGCGTATTTCGCCGATCATGATGATATCCGGATCATGGCGCATGAGCTGGCTGATACCGTTGGCAAAGGTCATGCCGGCCTTTTCATTGATGGCAATCTGCATAAACTGCTGACAATATATTTCCACCGGATCTTCCAGTGTAAATATCTTGCGATCCTTGACCGTATGCAAAAGGGTATATACGGTTGTCGTTTTGCCGCTGCCGGTCGGCCCGGAAAACAGAAAAAGTCCATTTTGGTGCTGCATGATTTGTTTCAGCCATGTCTGCGTCTGTTCGTCAAAGCAAAGGCTTGTTAAGGGCAGATGCTGCACTTGATTTAAAATGCGCAGGACGCCGCTGGTCATATGCCAGCCGGCCACAGAGGCAAAGCGCAGGGCAATCTGCTGACCGTCAAGTTCCAGATCAAATGATCCGGTCTGCGGCTGATCCATCCGTGTCAGATCCATATTTGCGCGATACATCAAATAGCGGAACAGGCGGATATCTTCCTGCTGTTGTCGAAGGCGGCGGATTTTTCCCTGCACGCGCATTTCAATCAGAAGATGGGCGTTATCTTCCAGCCGCAGATGAATATCGCTGACACAATGACGTAAAGCAATCCGCAAAATTGCGTTCAATCGTGCTTCCATTTCCGCTCCTTCACTACATGTATAGAAGAAAAACACGAGGATTTAAGAAAGAATTCCACTTTTGTCACGTTGACAAGCACACGCTTCTTAATAAAATAGAGACGGTAGGAGTTGAGAAAATGATTATTGTGAATGATTTGAAACCGGGAACAACGTTTGCTTATGAAGGAAATATTTATCAGGTCAGCAATCTGGCACTGAATAAAACGGCCATGCGGCAGATGATCGTCAAGGTCAAGGTGAAAGATCTTCGTTCCGGCGTCGTCAAGGAAATCGCCTTTACAGGCGGCGACAAGGTTGAACAGGCGCATATTGACAAGAAAGAGATGCAGTATCTTTATGATGAAGGCGATGCTCTGGTCTTTATGGATAATGAGACATATGAGCAGATCAGCATTCCCAAGGAAAGACTCACATGGGAAATGAAATTCATGAAGGGAAACGATACGGTAAACATCATGATGTATGAGGGAGAGGTTCTGGGTGTTATTCTTCCTGATAAAGTATCGTTGCAGATCGTGGAGTGTGAACCGGCGGTGGCGGGAAATACAGCGACTTCGGCCCAGAAAAACGCAAAGCTTGAAACCGGTCTTGAGATTCGTGTTCCGCTTTTTATCCAGAACGGGGAAGTGGTTGTCGTTTCAACGGCGGATGGAAAATATTCCGGCCGCGCCTAAGAATTTACAAAACGCTTCGGAAAAGGTTGAAAGTAAAGCAGTGGGATGACAAGAAGGGTGTTATCTCATTGTTTTCTTTTTATCTTGTTTCCGTGCTGAAATAAGAATTGCTTTTCAATTGCGAAAGATGAAATTTTATGAACGGATTCAGGAAGCGGAAATGATGATTATGGTATGATAAATAAATCAGATTTATTTTCGGGAGGTTTTTGTGACAACAGCGGCGAAAGATACAAATGAAAAAACAAAAAACGAGAGCAAGACGTCAACGGCCGAAAAAGCTTTGAAATCGGCGCGTAAAGAGTATGCTAAACCGTTGCGAGTCGAACTTTCGGATATCAAAGAGACGGCATCGGGTTCTAAAAAAAGGCGGAGAGCGCGCAGAATTAAGGCGCAGACAAAAGAAAAACCGCAGATAGCGGCCGCCTCCAAACCCGTCGGCGATCAAAAAAAGCATGCTTCGTCTAAAACCGAAGCGGTAAAGAAAGAGATGGAAGCAAAGGCAAAGGACGTGCCTGCGGTTGAAAAGAAACGCAAAATGCACAAAACAAAGACGCCGACGCCGTCCGCAAAACAGCCTTCTTCACCTGTAGAAACCGTGCCGGAATTGTCGGAACTAATTGAAAAGAAAACGGAAGCCGTGCGCTTTGTGCCTTTAGAGGAGAAGGACTTTGAACCGTCATCCGTGCGGGAAATATCCTCGGAGATACCGCCTTTTAAGCCTCTACAGGAATTGACGGATCCGATCTCCGCCATGCTGGCGCAAGCTTCAACCAGTGCCCATGAGCGCCTGTTTCCGTCCTTTTTGCGGTTTATTGGCAAATATAGTATCATCGCGCTTGCTTTCACCGTATGGATACAGTCCTTCTTAAATCGGCAGGCGTTCGGCTTTGCGCGGATGACGTTCAGTGATGCGGCCGCGCTGTTTCTGCGAATGGTGCTGATCGGCCTCTTTTTGGAAATGGTCGATTCCCTTGTTTTGAATGCGCTTGCCGCCCATCGTCCAGAGCGAAAATATTTGCTGCGCTTAGGCGATATCAGCGCCGCCTGTGCGGGCTTTTTGGCGCTTATTTTCGGGATTTCATTTGCGGCTTTTTTTCTGCATTGGAGGATAGGAATTGCGGCTTTGGCAAGTGCGGCCTGTATGGCGGTTTTGTTAAGAGCGTCCGCTTATGCCTATACCTATCAATGTGGCCGGCGGCGGTCTCTTTTGGCCATGGCGATCATCGTGGCGCTGAATATGTTTCTGGTTCTGTTGTTGATTCAATTTGTCGGCAAAGATGTGATTCGTATTTTGCAAAGTTATATCCGTCTGTAAAAGGGCGGCGCATCCGTATGTTATAATCTCAATTAAGTGGAGAAATGGTATGGGGAAATATTCCAGAACACAGAAATATGAAGAACTGCGCAATCGAATGCAGAATGAAAATGAAACCGATATTACCAATCGTGAAATCGCGCAGGTAAATCGTCGTATGAACGAACTCAACGGAACAAATCTGCAGGCGGAAGCGCCCAGTGATCATAATCCGACGCATGCTCGTTTTCATCCTTCAAACCATATCGTTGAAGAAGCAGCGGTTTCCGCACCGGCCTCATCCACGCCTGATTTTGATGCGCGCTTTTTACAGAATAATGAAAATTATACCGGGGCGTTCAATAATGAATATCTCAATGAATATATCCGTGAAGCCAAGCAATATAATGTCGACCATGGCAATGCGTTGAGCGGCAATACGGATATCAATATTCTGCGTACCATCCGGGGCGAAAAGGCCGCACCGGTGCCTTTAAAACCCTATGCGGATGAGGTAGAAAAAACGAAAGATACGACGCCGGAATTTCCGGTAAAAAAAGAAGAAAAATCCACGTTTGATACCGATACATTATCGGATTTTCTCGACTCTCTGGACGATGCTCCGCAAGCAAAGGCGGAAAATGAGACGACCGGTATGACGCGGGAAGATATTGCCGCAGAAGTGCAGCAGCTGATTCAAAACAGCGGCCGTCAGCAGATGCCTTCTTATATACCGGCGGAAAAAGGGAGTGCGCCTTGTGATCCGGCAGCAATTATTTCCGCAGCGGTTGAGAATTCTGAGGAGCAGAAGACACGTCAGCAGCTTTTGCAGGAAACAACGCAGATGCGTGCCCAGCTGAATGATTATCAGGACAATCTGAGTGAAGTTTCCAATAAAATGAAGCGTACCAATCGTATTCTGAATATCGTTCTGATCGTTTTGATCATTGCGCTGTCGGTTGTTCTTCTGGTTGTCATTTACTGGATATTGCAGTCGCGGGGTGTTTTTTGATGCGCATGAATATCGCCATTGACGGTCCAAGCGCGGCGGGCAAAAGCAGCATTGCCAAAATACTTGCCCAAAAGCTTGGATATGTCCATCTGGACAGCGGAGCCATGTATCGCTGTCTGGCTTATAAAGCTTTAAAGATGCAGGTCGATTTAGAGGATGAAGCTGTTTTGCTTTCGCTTTTAAAGAAAACCCGAATCCAGTTACAAAAAGAGGGAAAAGTAATGCTGGATGGGCAGGATGTCACACAAGCCATCCGCCTGCCGCAGGTATCCATGGCGGCCAGTCGTATTTCCGCCTATGGCGCCATTCGCGCCGATCTGGTTGATCAGCAGAGAAAAATGGCGGCGGAGATGGATTGTGTGATGGATGGGCGCGATATCGGTACGGTTGTGCTTCCTCATGCACAGGTCAAGATTTTTTTAACGGCCAGTGTGCATGTACGGGCAATGCGGCGCATGGCGCAAGAGGCGGCGGCTAACCGCACGCCAAAAAGTCTGGCTGCGATTGAAGAGGAAATCAGCGCTCGGGATGAGGCCGATATGCATCGTGCCGTTTCTCCGCTTCGACAGGCAAAGGATGCGCTTTTAATTGATAATTCGCTCATGACGAAAGAGGAGACGGTGGAAGTGATCATGCAAAGAATCCGATCGGTTTTGGGTCAATAAGAGGCAGGAGGCGGACTATGGGTGGAACGATCGCAATCGTCGGGCGGCCGAATGTCGGCAAGTCAACGATTTTCAATCGCTGTATCGGCGAGCGGGTTTCTATTGTGGATGATCAGCCGGGCGTGACGCGGGATCGAATCTATGGGACGGCGCAATGGCTCGGGCAGACGTTTCATATGATTGATACCGGCGGTATTCAGCTGCAGGATCAGCCCTATCAGGAAGAAATTCGGGCGCAGGTGCAGATCGCCATGCAGCAGGCAGACGTGATTTTGCTCGTGACAAATGGCGAAGCAGGCGTCAGTGAAGATGATCGGTATATTGTACAGTTGCTGCAGCGTTCAAAAAAGCCGATTGTTTTGGCCGTCAATCATATTGATGATGTCAGCCGGATCGCTTCCATTTATGAGTTTTATGCTTTAGGCGTCGGGGAGCCGATCGCGGTGAGCGGTGTTCATGGAATCGGCGTGGGCGATGTTCTTGAAGCCTGCATGCAGGCCATGCCGGAAAAAAAACCGGAAGCCCAGTCACCGGGAATCAAGATCGCCATCATCGGCCAGCCGAATGTCGGAAAATCCTCTATTGTCAATGCGCTTTTGCATGAAGAGCGGGCCATTGTTGCCGATGAGCAGGGAACGACGCGTGATGCGACGGATACTGCGTTTGTATGGGAAGGAAAGCCCTATGTCATCATTGATACGGCCGGTATACGCAAGCGCGGGCAGGTATATGAAGCGATTGAGAAGTATGCCGTATTAAGGGCCATGCAGGCCATTGAGCGCTGTGACGTGGCGGTCTTTGTGCTGGATGGAAAAGAGGGTATACGCGAGCAGGATAAACATGTTGCGGGATATGCGCATGACGCCGGGAAACCGATTGTCATCGTCGTCAATAAGTGGGATGTCGTTAACAAAGACGAATCGACCATGCAGGATTTTCTGAAAAAGGTACGCAATGCGTTTTTATATCTTTCTTATGCGCCGGTTCTTTTTGTTTCGGCTAAAACGCATCAGCGGCTTTCGCAATTGCTCCCGGAAGTTGATCGCGTGTATGAAAACAGTTGTCGTCGTATTGCGACCAATGTCTTAAATGAAGTGGTTGCGGATATGCAGGTGACGACGCCTTCTCCGGCGCGTAACGGGAAGCGTTTTCGTATTTATTATGCGACGCAGGTTGCCATTCAGCCGCCGACTTTTGTATTTTCCTGCTATGATCCGAAACTGATGCATTTTACTTATAAGCGTTATTTGGAAAATCAGCTGCGGCAGGCATTTGCTTTTGAAGGAACGCCATTGCGCATTATCGCCCGCAAGAAGGTATCTGTATGAAGTGCGCGATTTTGGGAACGGGGAGCTTTGGAACGGCGTTGGCGCAGGTGTTGAATGATAATGGACATTCTGTTTTGCTCTATGGCCGAAATCCGCAGGAGGTTGAAGATATTCAGCTTCATCATCAGAACAGCCGCTTTTTTTCGTGTCCGCTTTCCGAAAAGATTCAGGCGACCGGCAACATGGTGGATATCAAGGAGGCGGATCTTGTATTGCTGGCGGTTCCTTCGGGCAGCATTGATCATGTATTGGCGGCGTATCGGTCGGTGCAGAGCCATCCGGTATGGTTTGTTAATGTTGCTAAGGGTTTCCATCCGCAGACGCATGAATTGCTTTCTGATTTTATCAAGCGGCAGCTGCCGCCAAAGATGAATCGGGGCGTTGTTTCTTTGATCGGGCCCAGTCATGCCGAGGAGGTTATTTTGCGGCAGTTAACGGCGGTGAATGCGGTCAGCGATGATGAAAAAGCGGCAAATATGGTACAGCAATTATTTTCGAATACATATTTTCGTGTTTATACCAATACGGATGTCATCGGGACGCAGATGGGAGCAGCATTAAAAAATATCATGGCCATCGCTTCCGGAATCTTGTCCGGTATCGGTCAGGGGGATAATGCGCGGGCGGCTTTGATGACGCGCGGTCTTTCGGAGATGATGCGCTTTGGCACGGCTTATGGAGGAAAAGCGGTAACGTATCTTGGTTTAAATGGGGTAGGGGATCTGGTGGTAACGTGCATGTCGTTGCATTCGCGTAATTTCAAAGCGGGTGTAGCGATTGGCAAGGCGGATGATGCGACGGCATTTATGCGTACACATACGGATACGGTAGAGGGAATCGCGGCCTGTAAGATTGTTTATGAGGAAGCGCGTGTGCGCAATATTTCCATGCCCATTACGGAGCAGATGTATGCGGTGCTGTTTCAAGGGAAGAAGCCGACGGCGGCCGTTGCGGAATTAATGGAGCGGGAGCTGAAAGCGGAATTTTAAAATTTGTTTAAGGGAGAAGAAAGTGCGGGCGCAAATGCGCTGCGGGCTTTTGCTTTCTGTTATAATAACGTAGCATTTTCGGAGGCATGCAGGATGGATGAAATCAGGCGTAAGCATATCGATACGCACCCGGAAGCGGAGGCGGGATCGACGGCGGATCATGAATATGTTCAGGAAGAAGACGGCACGTTGACCAAGATTTACAACCTTCCTCACAGCAGTCCGGAAGAAGTGGCGAAAAAAGAGAAAAGGCGGCGGAAAGAAAGAGCGCGGCGAAGAAGATGGATCATTGTCACTTCCGTTTTGGTTATTCTGGTTTTGATCAATTATGCCATCGGCGGGGTTGGTCTTTTGGTGGCCAGCCGCATGGTTGCCGATTCGCCGACATTGAATGTCAATGATTTTGTCGGGGAAGAGTCGAGCAAAATATATGATGATCATGGGCAGCTGATTACGGAAGTCGGCGTTTATCTGCGGGAAAATATCACGTATGAAAAATTGCCGGAAGCGGTGATTGATGCTTTCTTATCCATTGAGGATAGTCGCTTTTTTACGCATAACGGGTTTGATATTCCGCGTTTTACCATGGCCCTGATCAAGAATATCAAGAATCATGATTTTTCGCAGGGCGGCTCGACATTTACCATGCAGTTGGTGAAAAATACTTATTTTACGGTTGATTCCATGGATGCCAACAATACCGGAAAGGAGCGCACCAAGTCGATTGAGTATAAGGTGCAGCAGATTTTTCTGGCTATGAAGCTGGAGCAGCAGCTGTCCAAGAAGGAGATTTTTCAGCTGTATCTGAATAAGTTGAATTTCGGGGGAAATATTCGCGGCATTCAGCGTGCTAGTCGTTATTATTTTGGTAAAAATGTCTGGGAGCTTTCGTTACCGGAATCGGCTATGTTAGCGGGGATCGTCAACTTGCCGAATCGCTATAATCCCTATGCTTATCTGGATTATGGAACGGCCAGAAGAAATGATGTTTTGTATCAGATGCTGAATCATGGCTATATCACGAAAGAGGAATATCGGCTGGCGAAGGCGGTAAAGGTGGAAGATACCTTGGTTGGCGATACGCGAAAGGTTGCGGAGGATTCGCAGTTTCAGGCTTATCTGGATGTCGTTTTGCAGGAAACGGAAAAGCTGACGGGGGCGGATCCGACGACCAAGGGCATGCAAATTTATACTTATTTGAATCGGGATATTCAAACGGAAATAGAAGCGATTCAAAATGGGGGGCATGCGGATACGGTTCGTTTTCCGGATGATCTGATGCAGACGGCGATTGTCAGTATGAATAATAAGACGGGCGCCATTGTCGGTATCGGCGGGGGAAGAAATTATGATGGAGCGCGTTTGTTGAATCGGGCGACGATGGGCTTTAAGCAGCCGGGTTCGTCGGTAAAGCCGGTACTTTCTTATGCGCTGGCCTTTGAGTATCTGGGCTATTCGATGGATGAGATATTGATTGATAAGCCGATTACATATCCGGGTGAATCCATGGTTTTGGTGAATGCGAACGGCAAGTATGTGGGGGATGTGACGATTGCAGATGCGGTAGGCAATTCGTTGAATATTCCGGCGATCTTAACATTGCAGAAGGTGGTGGATAAGATCGGCAAGGATAAAGTGGTGTCCTACATGCAGTCGATCGGTTATTCGCGGATTAAAAAAGATAACTTTCATTTGTCGTTTGCGATCGGAGGAACATGGTTTGAATCGACGGCAAAGGAGATGGCGGGCGCCCACAGCATGATTTTGAATGCGGGTGTCTACAATGAGCCGCATACCATTAACAAGATCGTGATGATCAACGGGGGGGAGGAATATTTTCCGGAGAATCAGAATCGGAAAGTGCTTTCGTCCGGCAGTGCGTGGCTGACGGCGCAGTTAATGGAGAATAACGTTGTCGGTCCGTATATGAACTATATGCAGTTGTTGAAGCGGGATTATCCGGTTTATGCCAAAACCGGTACTTCCGACTGGGGCTCGGATGGCGTGGCCTATGGTATTCCAAGAGGGGCTATGAAAGATAAGTGGATGATTGCTTCGACAAATATGTATACCAATGCGGTATGGGTTGGATATGATATGGCGGTCGCCGGTAAAAATACGTATTTCTCTTTTAATAAGGCGGTTTTGAACATTCCGGGAAAGATCAATAAACTGCTGTTGGACAAGGAAGAAGAAGTTTCGGGAAAGCCGGGAGAACTGGAAAAGCCGGAAGATATTGAAGAAGTGACCTATGTGCGGGGAACTTATCCGCATGTTCGTATGGAAGAGTGGATGGATCCTTCGGTGGCGACGACGACGCAGGTTTCGGCAAGTGGTCTTGAAGCGCAGCCGTTAATCTCTTCGCAGGAATATCTGGAAAGTATTTCGGATGGCAACAGTACGCCGGGAATCAATGCGCATTATGATCAGGATGGAAATATGACGATCACCTGGTCGGCGGATTCGAATGTCTGTGTGGGAAATAGTCGGGATATTTCTTTGAATGATCAATATAATCATGTGGAAGAATGGGGAGCCTGTCTGGTTGATTTGTCCTGGCTGGTGGGCGGCTCCAATGTTACCTATTGGGCGAATGTAACTTCCAACGGCGCCAGCGTGGGTTCGATCAGTTCAGAAAGTAATACCTATTCCGGCTATGTGGGAGATCTTTCCGGAGGGAATGTACAAGTATGCGGAGGCTATACCAATGCGGATGGAACATCTTCGGAGTCGACCTGTACCATGGCGGCTTATCAGCCGGTGGATTATTCGTCGGGCTATTATGATGACAGCGGCAAGTGGGTATCGACTTCTGCTGTCAATACAGATGGCTACTTTGATCAGCATGGAAACTGGGTTTCGGGGGCGATTGATTTTTCGCAGTATGGTTATTGGAATGCGGCCGGTGTATGGGTTGGATATGGCTGGTGGGGTACGGACGGTTACCACATGGAGTAAAAGATAAAAGACTTTGATTGTCTAAAAGATGTCGGAGTATTCCTGCATGCTGTAGAAATATTCCGGCTTCTTTTTTATCCTGATCATATTCTTTTTCATATTTCACCATTTTCATAAAACAACCTGAAAGCATGATTAAAAGCGGTTTCATGCATGTTTCCCCTCTTCCAAAACGTATACGGGGGGGGGGTATAATGTCCCTGATTAAAGATCATCGCATCTGTTGGATGTCAGTTTAGTTGGGGGTAATACATGAGAAATCAGTTGAAGAAATGGTTCGC
>CAUTVM010000017.1:0-25854 GCA_963541855.1 uncultured Erysipelotrichaceae bacterium | reverse complement strand
ACATATACCCCGACACATCCATATTATGGTGAAGTGGAATATGAAATCACGCACAACCACGCGAAAAGAAGTAATGGATTTTTATGAACAGCGAAGTACCGGCGAGAACTTTACCAAAGAGCTTAAAGATGATTCCCATGGCGGTATGCTTTCACATCGGAACTTTTGTGAAAATGAAGTTGATTTTCTGATCTCCTGTGTTTCTTATAATCTGTTCCACTTGTTCCGGAATCAGATTTTGACCGGAGCAGATCGGAAGATGACAATGAACCGATACCGTATGGTCTTTCAGAAGATAGCGGTAAGGGTTTCAATCCATGCCCGAAGAATCTGTTTGGCATTCAGCACAGCATACAACAATCAGAAAAAGTTTTACGAATATTGGGGTGTAGTGCTTCAAATATAGTGAAAAGTACCCATAAGCATTAGGGCAGCGTGCGCTGCCCAGTGTTCATGTGCTTTCTCGGCGATCCGATATGGAAAATTTCTGATTTTTTACTTTACTCCTCTGATCTTTGTGGCTTCACTTGGTTTTTATCAAGGCCATGAATAATTCGGGTTTATAACTAATTTTCGATTCGCCAACCTTTTGCGTCCTGTCGTGACTTGATAAACCCGGCATATATACCATCCTTTTGGATGAGTTCCGCATGCTTCCCTTCTTCTTGTAAGCTGCCGTCATCAATCACAAGAATATGGTCAACACTTTCTACCGTACTGATACGATGAGCAATCGAAATAACTGTTTTACCACTGCACAACGCATCAATCGCCGCAAGAATTTCCGCTTCATTTTCAGGATCTACACTGGAAGTTGCTTCATCCAGCAAAATAATCGGTGCATCCTTTAATAAAGCTCGTGCAATACTGATACGCTGTTTTTCACCGCCGCTAAGATTTGCCCCGCCTTCGCCGATTACGGTTTCATATCCTTGCGGCAACTGTGAAATAAACTCAGCACAGCGCGCTTTCTGACACACATCGTATATTTCTTCATCTGTTGCGTCCGGCTTTGCGAAACGTATATTATTCATGATCGTATCATTGAACAGATATACATCTTGAAATACGACCGACATCTGTTTGAATAGTGTTTCTACCGTATATTCACGGATATCTTTTCCAGCCAGATATATATTTCCCTTATCAATATCCCAAAACCTTGCCAGAAGATTAATAATTGTCGTCTTTCCACACCCACTTGCGCCGACGATAGCAACCTTTTCATGCTCCCTGATTTCAAAACTGAGATCCTTGATGATCGGATTATCTTTTCGATAGCCAAACCATACATGATCAAAACGTATATGCAACGGACCTTCCACGGCAGTTTGGGTTCCTTCTTTCATTTGCGGGATTTGAAATACCTCATCTAAGTATTTTTGCTGGCTTGGAACTTTCACATACAGAAATGCCGTGTCGGATAATGGTGCTAATCCCAGGAAGATCAAATACGATCCTACCAGCATTGTCATACAATTTGCAAAGTTGATCTGTCCACGCACATAAAGATGCACCGTCAGCAGAACAAGCATAACGCTGGCCGCATTCACAACAAAGCCATATGCTTTTGCGCGCCATGAATAATCTATTTCACAGCGAATATCTACTTCCTTTTTTTCGGCATAAAGATCTTTTGCTTTATCTTGTATCATATTTTTGATGGGATTATCTTTGGTAATCGGATATGTTCTTAAAACTGACATACCGCGAATCATATCAATGACGGCAAAATTCATTTTTTGTTCTACTTTATGCTGTATCGGAACGTGGTTCATCGCCGTTTTGTACAATTGATTTAGGATCAGCGACAATATTATCAGGATCGGTATCATGAACAGTCCTAACGATGTATGCATATGCATCATGGTGATCGTCAATAAAATCGAAATGCCGAAGCCACTGATTACACCTGTCACAAACATCATCGTATAATTTTCAAGCGTGACGATCGTCGTCGTCATCGCTCCTTGAATATTTCCTAACTTCGCTTCATCAAAGTAGCCTAATGGAGCCTTCTTCAGTTCATCTCCCACGCGTAAGCGGAAATCTTTAAACATTACATATCCTTCCGCGGAAACAAGTATATCTTCCAAGTAACGAAATACAAAATGGAATAATACACCGCCAAGCATAATCATCAAACAATTCCATATTACCACTGCCGTTAATGCTTGAATATGCGTAAATGCTGTGAATAGTGCTGCAAAGATAAATACGAAACTAAAATTCTTAAAAAAGGCAAAAAACAGTCCGCAGACAAACTTTGCTTTATCTTTACCGACTAATTCAAATAATCTTTGAAAGTAGGTCATTCAGCCACCTCCTTGCCACTATAGCTCTGCCATAATTTCTGATATACAGAAGAGCGTTCCATCAGCACTTTATGGGTTCCGATATCATCTACCTTGCCATGGTTTAAAACCATAATCTGATCCGCACCAACAATTGTATTCAATCTATGCGCAACAACGATGAGTGTCTTGTCTTTCATTAATCGACTAAGTGCTTTCTGTATTTTGGCTTCATTTTCAACGTCCGCATATGCGGTCGCTTCGTCAAGAATAATACATTTCGCATCTGATAACATTGCTCTTGCAAGCGTGATGCGCTGCCTTTCACCGCCTGAAAGCAGCTTCCCGCAATCGCCGGCATGAGTATCCAATCCATCCGGTAATCTTGCTATCAACTCTAAACAATTTGCAGCCTGAAGCGCTTTCTGAATTTCTTCTTCATCGGCGTCTGCCTTTGCAATCTTCAAGTTTTCACGAATGCTCGTATCAAACAGGAAATTATCCTGTGCAACATATGCGATTTGTTTCATCAGTTGTGTTGTCGGTATATCTTTTACATTTTGATTACCAAAGGAAATCGTTCCACGATCCGCCTCAAAGAAACCTGTCATTAATTTGGCAATTGTTGATTTGCCGCTGCCGCTTTCACCAACAATCGCAAAGACGGAATTCGGCACTACTTCAAAGTTTATATCATGCAGAACTTCAATCCCCTTTTCATAGGAGAATGATACGTCTTTAAAACGGAAACAATCATCAGATAAAGTGACTTCCTGACTTGGCCGTATCATTTCCGGCATTTCCATCACTTTCCGTATCATACGACAACTTGTTTCAATGGAAGAATAAAGTTCCATACTCATCAAAATTACAAATACATTCGGAATAATGGAAAGCGGTAAGATCAGCCCCATCATCAACTGCCACATATTGATCATTCCATGTGCATATAAATACAAGCCGACCGGTAATGTACCAATAATCGGTGAATTGACAACAGCAAATAAGATTGCCATTGAAATCCAGCTTTGTTTCCACCAATCCAGTGTAGATGTAAAGTAATATCTCACCGATTCGGTAAATTTCCGATAGCTGCGCCGGCTTTGTCCGAACGCCTTGATTACATGGATGCCATTTACATATTCAATGATTCGCGCGTTTAGATCCTGATTAGAATTCAACCATGTATACATGCGTTCTTCACGCTTATACATCATGAGCATAATCCCAAGTATAATAAATGGAACGCTGGCAAAACACGCCAGTCCCAAGCGATAATCTACAGTAAACAATAAAATCGTTGCCAGTATTGGATGCAACAGCCGGGAAGGAAGCTCCGGCATGACATGTGCGATCCAATCTTCCAAAGAACCGACCCGATCAACGATCAGCGCCTTATAATATCCAATTGGTGTAGAAGTCACATAGCCAAGCGGTACATGTTCAAGTTTTTCGCTCAATTGATTACGCATACTTCTGAGAATCTCAAAAGAAATGCGATGACTTTTCATGCTGGAAAGACAGGTAAGTATGCCTTGCAAGGCAAGCGCAACCAGCGTTAAACATGCATACATGTATATTTTATGCATCTCTATTTGCTTGGTAATCACAGCGTTTGCGACATAGGCCGCAAAGAAATAAGAAGTAAATTTAAAACTCTCACCAAAACACGCAAGCACCACAGAAAGCCGCATTTTCCCTTTTAATTCCGGGGCGAACGAAAACATCCATCTTTTAATAATACTCGGATTGATGACATCTTCTTTCTGTGTTTGTATGGATTGCTTTACGTCTTCCCTGATTTTTTCTTCAATTTCCATTTAGTCCTCTTTCAAATGTCCCTTCAAAATCGTGTAGCCGATATATACGCCAAGTAACGAAAGCACAAATGTAATTACCACTGCGAAAAGTCCCATTATACCTTGTGTATATTTGACCATTTCCGCCATTTGTTCTGCCGTTTGCCCTCTTGCGATCCATTCTTCCATATACTGTTTCGCAAAAAAGGTTGCCGGAATAATACCGCCTAAAGCATTTCCGACATGGATCAAGCCTGATGCGACCGCTACTTTCCATACACTTGGCTTACTGCTTCTTGATACCAGAATATCCGCCAAAACGGCACCGACCATAGAGGAGATCAACCATGGCAAGTAGCCTGCTCCCATCAATGCGAATACTCCCATTTCAATTAATTCTAAAATTGTAAATTGCCACATTTTACCAATTTTGCGCGTAATAAAGAAAATGATTGCACCGGATAATAATCCACAAATTCCGGGGCTGATTGCATGTCCGAATGGTCCCATCAAAGAAATAACCATCATTGATATAATATAGGCAATCATATACAGAGCGGTTAATAATGCAAGTAACACAAAATCTTTCATTTTCATTTTTCATCCCTCATTTCTATAAAAATCTGATTAAATTCCGCAAGATGTTCCGCATCCAACGTAAAATCCTTTACAACGGTCTTGTTGTGTAAATATACGATCCGATTGCTGATATAACGAATAAATTCATAATCATGCGAAATCACAATAATACATGCATTCTTTTTTAAATCATTGATCTCCTTGGCAACGCGTTTCATAGACACAAGATCCAGACCGCTTGTCGGCTCATCAAAAATAATTACTTTACGATTGCTCAGGATCCCTAACGCAACCTGTAAACGCTGCTTTTGCCCACCGCTCAAGGAAAAAGGATGCTGATCAGCATATTTTTGTAATTGTAAATACTCCATAACTGCTTGTCTGTCTTCTTCCGCTATTTTATGATCGGCGATTCCCAGTTCCGCATGGACTGATGTCCCAAATAATTGGTAGTCCGCATCCTGCATGATATAAAAAGGCTGTTCGCCGCAGATCGAACCATGCGTATATGAAATACTGCGGCACAGAAGTCTTGCAAGCGTTGTCTTGCCGATTCCATTACTGCCAATAATTGCCGTCACCTCATTGGTATAAAAATCAAGCGAAATATTTTGCAATATATCCTGATAACAAACATTTTGCAAAGACAACACCCTCTCCTTACGTTGATCAGACAGTTGAAAAGGAATATTCATCGCAAATAAATCAAAGCTTCTGGTATCATACGAAGAATGCTTAAATTCTTCTTCACTTTCAAATGTGTATGTGCTGCCGTTTTCAAATAACATCACCCTGTCAATCAGCCCGTTCAGATAATAAAAACGATGATCGGCAATCAAAACGGTATATCCCTCCCGCTTCAATTTCGCCGCCAGATTTCTGAATAAATATGTATTGTGACAGTCAAGATTAGCAGACGGTTCATCAAACAGGATAATCTTCTGTCCCAGCATCATTGCCGAAGCAATCGCCACCATCTGTCTTTCCCCGCCCGACAGTGCGAAAATATTTCTGTCCAGCAAACATTCAATTTTCAATAATGAAGTGATTTCCTGAAGCCTTTGTTCCATCAGTGCTTTTGTAAATCCATAATTCTCCATGCTGAAAACCAGTTCCGATGTTGTATTTGTTGTAAAGAACTGACTGCGCGGATTCTGAAACACTGAGCTGATATAACGGCTAATCTCGGCCATATTCATCTGCTTAATGTCATTATTTTCCAGTAAAATTCTGCCTTGTAAGTCTCCTTCAACAACACGCGGAATCAAACCGTTGATACATTTTAAAAATGTTGATTTGCCGCTGCCGCTATTCCCTGTAATCAAAATGATTTCTGCAGGTCTAAAGCCAAAATTCACATGATGAATCCCTTCGCGGCTATCTTGATAAGAAAAAGAAACATCTTTCCCCTCTATTACAAACGGGTCCATAACATTTCCCCTGCCAAACCTAAGCCAATCAGAAGTGATACTACGGTATCTCTCCAGCAAAACCGTACATCGTAATATGATGTCCTTCTTTGATCATAATCAATTCCCTTGCATAAACCTGCAGAAGTCAGTTCATCGGCAAGGATCAAGCAGCGAAATAATTGCGGCACAACAAAATACGCAAAACTTTTTAACAACTGTTTTACACTGAATCGAATACCACGCAACCGCATAGATTCATTTATATAATGTAATTCATTGTGGAAAGTCGGTATGTACCGAAGAGTAATCGTTATCCCGATAATAATCGGTTTTGGTATATGCACCTGTTGCAGTGCAGAGATGATCTCTGACGTACGATAGTCACAAATCAATATCGACGCAACAATGTAACTTGGCATCAGTCGTACCGTCATCATTAACATCAAGGCAATAAATTGCAGAAATTCGATTCCGCTCAAAGACAGTAAATAATATGCTGTATACAGACATATACTAATCGTCCAAACCTTTATAAGCCTTCGATATTTCTGCATATAAATCAAAAATAAACTGCTGACGGTATAGAAATATATGGAAATCCCTCGATCATGGATAAACATTGCAATACATGGGAAAAGAATATTGTAGAAAATAAACACAAGTGGATTGATACGATAGTTCACATCATTTTCCTTCTAAAGTTAGTTTAAACTAACTAGTCGGATTATACCGCTCATTCCTGCAAGTTACAAGGAATATGTTCAGCCAAAATTATTACCCAAAATTATTATGTTATTATGTTTATGAATTAAATTTTCATATTTGCTATTCCAAATAGTTAGGGGGATTTATGCGCCAAAAGAAAACATGTCTTCTTCTCAGCATACTGATGATGTTTTCCATTGCTTGTACTGAAAAGCAAAAACCGGCCGCCATTTCAGAACTTCTTGAATCCATAAATCCTATTACCATGGACATCTATATTTCAAATACCGATAAAAAAGGATATCCGATAAGAGAAACCTATGCGGTAGGCTTACGGATCGGTACTTATCAAGAACTGCTCGCCAAAGCAACCGCCGATGCACAAATGTCGGAAAGCATGGAAAATTTCTACAAACAATACATTTCCATCTGGAAACCGTTTACCGATTCTTTGCTCAAATATCTAAAAGAGACAAAGTTCATCAAAACGGAAACCGTTCCGTCAGAGGAAGGGCTTTTATTCCGACTCGATACGGAATCTGGAGCAATGATTTATTTCTATGATTCCGATATTATTAAAATTATTGATTCTAAAAAAGCATATTATGCCGTCGATTCCATGGTGCATATGCAGGAGGCGTTTTCCGTGGCCAAAAAGGCATATGTTTCTCTCCTTGGCGCGTACCATTCTTCCGCATCCTGATCTTGATCAATATTGCATTTCTGTTTTTTACATGCTATCCTTACATGGCGTTCTACGAAGTAAGGAGGTGCACTCATGTCAAGAGTTTGTCCAATTTCCGGAAAAGGACCATTGTCCGGCAATGCCCGCTCTCACTCATTGCGCGCAACGCGGAGAAGATGGAATGTCAACCTGCAAAAAGTACATATGATCGTTGACGGAAAACCAATGACGATGAAAGTTTCCGCGCGGGCGTTGAAAACTCTCAAGGGCGGCGCAAAAGCAAAGAAAGCAGTTAAGACTGCCGAATAAGGTTCTAAGAAAGTGTTCATACAGAATGAGCGCTTTTTTTTCGATCCTTTGATTCCATCACCAGCACACATCCGGAATGTACGATCAGCTCACCTTCCTCCTCACACAATTCATTGCTGACGGTATAGAGATCCAATGCCGTCAATGACTGGTGAATCAACGGATAAGCAAATCCCCGCAAGGAAATATACGCCGTCTCAAAAGTAAAAAATGAAATATATCCTTTTTTCTGATGAAACAACACGTTTTCCTTGCTTGCAAAAATTGTATTTTGTCCATCATGCAAAGTAACAACACCGGGATTTAAATAACATAAACGCTCATTGACCAGTTCATGATCCAAACGCCCTCCAAGACCGCCCAGAATATGAATTTCTTTATAATCTTGCGCAAGAGCCAGATCCACCGCTAATTTTGCATCCGTATCTGCCTTGATCGGATTCAGCCTGATCACATGGCCGGCAAATTCCTGAATACGATCCATTTCCACCTCGGTTACAGAATCAAAATCACCGATCGCATATGAAAAATGTATCCCTTTCTGCGCAAGCAGAAAAGCGCCTCTATCCGCTCCGATGTAATCGACTTCTTCATCAAGCCCAACGGCATCATCCATATTTCCTAATACAATCACGCAAGTTTCAGACAAGCGAAGCCACCGCCTTGGCAATATCGCCTTTGAAAATATAACTGCCGGCTACCAGAATATCAGCCCCGGCCTTTTTGCAGGCTGCTCCCGTTTCCGCATTGATCCCGCCATCCACTTCAATTCGCGCTTTTGCATGAACGGCATCCAGCTTCTTTCGCAATACGGCTATGCGCTCCAGCGTTTCCGTCTTAAATTTCTGCCCGCCAAATCCCGGCTCCACACTCATAATCAGAAAAACATCAAAATCCGACAGCCACGGATCCAGATAGGAAATCGGCGTTGACGGTTTAACCGACAGGCCGACCGATTTACCGATTTCATGCGCATGATCCGCCAACTGACGAATCATTTCTTTATGGATAACCGCCTCTTCATGAAAAGTATAATGATCAGCCCCCGCTTCATAAAACACATCCATGTATTTTTCGGGATTGGTGATCATAACATGCACATCCATAAATAATGGCGAGCAGTGACGAAATCCTCTTAAAATATCCGGCCCGAACGTCAGATTCGGCACAAAATGCCCATCCATAACATCAAAGTGCAGCCATTGGGCGCCGGAAGAATTCAATTCCTTTACCTGTTCCGTCATATCCGCATAATGCAACGATAATACTGAAGGCGCTACAATTGTCATCCGTAATTCTCCTTTCGCTTCAAAAGCATTTTCAAGATTTCTAAATAATGTATATACTGCTCCTGATTGATTCTTCCTTCATCCACCGCATCTTTCACCGCGCAGCCCGGCTCCTTATAATGCAGACAGTCATTGAAACGACATTTCCCCAGATAAGGCCTGAACGGCAATACGGAAGAAGCCAGCTCCTCTTTCTTTATATGCGAAAAGTCCAAAGAAGAAAAGCCGGGCGTATCGGCCACCAAGCCGCCGGAAACCGGATGCAGCTGCGAATGGCGCGTCGTATGTTTTCCTCGCCCAAGCGCTTTAGAAATCGTCTGGGTTGCCAAGTGAAATGAAGGATCCAGTTCATTCAGAAGCGAGCTCTTACCGGCCCCTGATTGCCCTGTCAAAACCGTTATCTTATTCCGAAACAGGCCGGCAAAGGCCTGATTCAAAGCGCTGCGTCCATTCCGTAATACCCGTATCGGCCCGCTCTCATATGCCCGGATAACTTTTTCCGTATCTTCCGGAATGCCCAGATCACATTTGGTCACACATAGCAGCGGTTCTATGCCTGCATGAACGATTAACATACACAGGCGATCAACCAATGTGGTTGAAAAATCAGGATCCTTTATGGACATGACGATTAAAGCCTGATCCACATTTGCACAGCGCGGCCGATATAGTTGATTACGCCTTGGATCAATCTTTTGAATACCGAAGCGACCGTTCCTTTCGTCAACCTGAACTTCATCACCAATGACCGGACTTTGCCGTTGGCGCAGCTTTCCCATGGCAAATGCAAGAACCACGCGACCGTCTTCCAGCAAAATCGTATAATCTTTCGATAGAATTTTTATGATCTTCGCTTTCATGGCTTATTAGTAGTAATAAAGAATGACATAATTGTCTTCTTGCTGCGTATATGTATCTCCCTCTTGCGGATCAACACTGATCACCACGCCGGTTTTTAAATTTGCAATTTCATTATCACTCAAACCGGCCGTATCCAGATTGCTTGTCAAAACCTGTACCTTTAAATCTTCCAGTTCTTTAACCGCATCCTCAATCGGCATGCCCACGATCCCCTGGGGAATCGTGATTTCCGGATATGAAGCATATATCAGCCGGATAGACGAACTTGTATTTGGATTGAACATCTCACCGGGTGCCAGCAGCTCTTGGCGCACGATCGTCCCCGGATCAACATCTTCACGGCTTTCCTCCTGCACCTCCACCTTCATAAAACTATATTGTGAAAGATCACGCTTGGCATCTGCCAGTTTCATGCCCGTGTAATCTTTTACCTTTGCGCCAATACCGCTGGACACGGTAACCTGAAGTCTGCTTCCCCGCTCCAAAGATGATCCTACTTCCGGCGATACCGAAATAATCCGCCCTTTTTCAACATCTGTGGTCAATACATAAGCGACGTTGGAGGTATCTAATACCAGATTATTCTCTGTCGCTGTATTTTTCGCATCCGCCAATGTCTGCCCGATCAGATTCGGAACAATCACATCGGTATTCTTTTTCCCTGCTATGCCCAACGCCTTTAATCCCATCCAGCCGCCAAGCATCAACAAAATGCCTAAAACGATGGTCAATAAAATCACTGCCAGCCGACGCGGTTTTCGTTTTTTCACCACCGCCGCATACATGTTGGAAGAGGGCGCTTTCCCTGCCTCAGCCTTATCTGTTACCGGCTGCATTTCAAGATGAAGCGGCGTTTCATCGGCCCGCTCCGGATACAAACATGTCTTAAGATCACTCAACATCGCGTCACATGAACGATATCGCATGCCCGGATCTTTTGCTGTTGCCCGCGAAACAATATTGACCAACGGCTGCGGAATCATCGGATTGATGCTGAGCATATCCGGAAATTCATTTCGCATCTGCATCAATGCAACCTGCACGGCACTTTCCGCTTTAAACGGAACATCACCCGTCAGCATTTCAAACAAAACGATACCCAAAGCATAAATATCTGATTGCGGTGTCGCAGGCTTACCATGCGCAAGCTCCGGCGCCAGATAATGAACACTTCCCATGACATTATTTGCCTGCGTTAACTGCATGCTGCCTTTCGCCAAGGCAATGCCGAAATCCAGCATCTTAACGGATCCGTCCGCTTTAACAATGACATTTTGCGGTTTGATGTCCCTGTGAATAATACCCCGGCGATGTGCCTCCGCCGTTGCCGAAGCCAATTGACGTATAATATCCACCGCTTCTTCTTTCAGTAAAGCGCCCCGCTCTTTAATCATCTGCTTCAATGTCTTCCCGGGACAATATTCCATGACGATGAAATGATGTCCTTTATATTCGCCTACATCATAAATTTCAACAATATTGGGATGAGACAAAGCGGTTGCTGCCTGAGCCTCACGTTCAAACCGCAAAACCGCAACCGCATCCGTACTTAATTCAGAACGCAAAATCTTAATTGCCACCCGACGATTCAAAATCGTATCCGTCGCCAGGAAAACATCGGCCATTCCTCCCTGCCCGATATGCTGATATACTTCATAGCGATTTGCAATACGATTATTCGAAGGCATGTTCTTTTTCTCCTTCAAGATCAATTAAGATCACCGTTACATTGTCATATCCCCCGGCTTCCATGGAAGCGGCATATAAATGTCTTACCCGCAAAGCCGGATCAGTATCCTTACAGGCAACAATGGACGAAATCGCAGACTCATCGACATACCCGTGCAATCCGTCCGAACAAATTAAGAAACCCTTTACTTCCGTTTCAAACCGGATAATATCCGCATGCACGTGTTCCCACACGCCAAGCGCATTTGTCAGTACATTTTTTTTCGGATATGTCTGGGCCTGCTCTTTGGTTAACTCTCCATGTTTGATCATCTCGTTTACCAGCGTATGATCTTCCGTCAATTGCTTCAACTTTCCATGCTCATCAAAAGAATATGTCCTTGAGTCACCAATATTCACGATAAGACGGCCGACAGAAGTCAATAAAACTCCGCTTAAGGTCGTTCCCATTCCTTTTAACTGACTGATCCGTAAGCCGGTATGGAAAATTTCACGATTGGTTATGTTGATTTCCTTTAATAGCCAGCATCGCAGATCATCACTGTCACGAAACGGCCGATGCGCAGCAAAAGCATGAGAAAAATGTGTGACTGCCATGCGGCTGGCAACATCACCTCCCCGACCTCCGCCAATGCCGTCACAAACCATCGCGAACACATCTCCTGTTTCACTTGTCGCAATGCTGTAACTGTCCTGGTTATTTTTCCGCAATTTCCCGCGGTCTGTCATTCCATAGTATTTCATCCGTCTTGTCTGTTCTGCTTTAACTCGTGACGCGCACGCAGCTGGCCGCATGCCGCATCAATATCTTCGCCATGTTTTGTTCGTAAAGTCGCTTTGACGCCATGCTTCATCAATACATCATAAAAATGAAGCGCACTGCGAGCGTCCGTTGTCCGATATCCGTTTTCATCCACCTCGTTATACGGAATGAGGTTGATATACGCATTCATGCCGCGGACCATATCCGCAAGCTCTATCGCATGATCATCCGTGTCATTCACATCTTTCAATAAAATATATTCAAATGTCAGACGACGATGATTCTCCATACTGTAACGCCGTAAAGCTTCCATCAACATATCCAGCGGATATGCATGATTGATCGGCATCAGGCGATCGCGCAAGGCATTATTGGGTGCATGCAGTGAAACCGCCAGATTATATTGATAATGTTCTTGAGCAAAGGCTTGAATTTTAGGTACGATACCGCATGTACTGATGGTAATATGGCGAGCGCCGATGGCCAAACCGAAATCACTGTTCATGATCTTGCAGAAGGCCATTACATTTTCATAATTATCAAACGGCTCGCCGGTTCCCATAATCACAACATTCGCAACACGCAGATTTTCCGCATCCAGTTCTTTTTGAATCAGTAATACTTGATCCATCATTTCCCCGGCTGTCAGATCGCGCCTTTTTTTCAACAAGCCGGAAGCACAGAAAGTGCACCCCATATTACAGCCGACCTGCGAAGAAACACATACCGACTCGCCGAAATTAAAATGCATCAGAACCGTTTCCACCGTTGCTCCATCCTGCATTTCAAATAAATATTTCGTCGTCCTGTCTTTTGCGACCTGTCGCGTCACAAGCCGAAGCGGTTGAAGCGTATAGTTCTCCTTTAACTGCGCAATCAAGGAAGCCGGCAAATCACTCATTTCTTCAAAAGAAGAAACACGCTTGCGATATAACCAAGCAAAAATCTGCTTGGCCCGATAGGGCTTTTGCCCCATTGTACCCAACCAGTTTTCCATTTGCTTTAGCGTCAAATCATAAATTGTCCGCATACGTACGTATTCTACCATAAGCCTATGCTTTTTTACGAAGCACGGCGCCATAAAAACCATCGCTTTGCAAAATCTGCGGAAACCAGGTATGTTCATAAACAAGTTCAAACTCCGCATGCCGCTTTAAAAAAGCGGCAATCTGTTTTTCATTTTCTTTCTGATTTAAGGTGCAAGTGCTGTAAACAAGCAGACCGCCCGTTTTCAGATTTTCACTTTGACAATCTAGAATCACCTGTTGCCGGCGGCATAATTCATCCAGATCGGTCGGTTTTAGGTGTAGACGAATTTCAGGCTTATGCGAAAGATCGCCAAGGCCGGAACATGGCGCATCGACCAGAATCCGATCATAAAGATGATCCGTTCGATACGCGCCAGCGTCAAAGCATATTGGGTGGACAATTGAAACCCCTGTTTTTTGCATCAGCGAAGTAATCAGACCGAGGCGATCAGCATGAATATCCAACGCATCAATGGCGCCGTGATTCTGCATCAGGCAGGCAATCTGTTGTGTTTTTGTTCCCGGAGCGGCGCAGGCATCCAACACCCGCATACCGGGTGAAATGCGAAGAAGATATGGAATTTGCTGCGACGCACGATCTTGAATCAATACGTATCCTTTCCTGAAATAAGATGTTTCGCTCAATATGCCGTCATAGGTAAAACAGCAATTTTCAATCTCATGAACTGCCGGATCGCGCCTAAGCTCTTCCATATTCCATAAAAGCGTATTGCACCGCCCATAAACAATTGCCCGCGTTTGATCCTTATGCGCAATTTCCATCGCCTTGGAAACACCATAATGTGCCGCCCACATCTTCAGTAACCAATCCGGATGTGATGTTTCCAGTGCACATCTTAACAGCGGATCATTGATAAGCACTTTGCGCCTTCCGCGGCGCTGTACCTGACGCAATATCGCATTGACAAATTTTTTTTGCTTCGCCAGTTCTACCGCTTCATGAATCACGGCATAATCCGGAAGACGATCCATGTATTGCATTTGATATACGCTCATGCATAATAAAACCCTTGTTTGGGCATCGACATGGTGTACAAGATCTAGCCATTGATATGCCAGAAAGCGCATATTACGCAATGTACCGTAAATGATTTCAGAAGCCAGCGCCTGATCGGCCGTTGACAAGGCACAAGGCGGCCGGCGCATGAGTAAAGAAGCATAGGCATGATGATTAACCACTCTGTCCAATATATTTAAAGCATATTCTCGCACTTTCATAGTTAAATCTCCTACTCCAAGGTCAGCGGATTAACATCCACACGAATCTTCACCCGTGTTTCTTTGCAGTTTTCCAAAGCATTTCGAACCGATTCGCGCATCACATCCAGATTGCGCCCCTTGATTAAGATTCGCCCGCGCTCATGATCGCGTATTTTCAGCAGCATGATAACGCCGATCACCTTAAAAGGTCCATGCAGCCGTTCCTTTAAATCGTGCGCCGTTTTCTGTACATCTTCTTTGTTTTTTCCTATAACGGTCAAAGCGATCATATACGTATATGGCGGATACATGCCTGCATGCCTGAACTGCATTTCATCATGATAAAACATTTCATAATTTTGTCTGATTGCCGCCTGCACGGCATAATGTTCCGGATCAAATACCTGCATGATTACCTCGCCCGCGGCATCGCTGCGCCCGCTTCGTCCCGAAGCTTGCACGAGAAGATCGAAAGTCATTTCGCAAGAACGATAATCGTTATGGCTCAATCCCTCATCTCCTCCCAAAATTCCAACCAGCGTAACGTGAGGATAGTCTAAGCCCTTGGCAATCATCTGCGTTCCCAGTAAAATGTCCGCTTCCTGATTTCCAAATGCCCGCAAAATCTTTTCATGACTGTTTTTTCCGGTGGTTGTATCAGCATCCATGCGCAAAATACGCGCTTGTGGAAAATGCTTCAGCACTTCCTCTTCCAAACGTTGGGTTCCATAGCCGTATGTGGCAAACCCCTGCGTGCTTCCACATTTCGGGCATCGGCGCAAAAGCGGCATACTCATACCGCAGGCATGACATTTCAGCGCCTGTACATCACGATGCCAACTCATTGCCAGATCACAATGGGGACACACGATAACTTCTTTGCATGTTTTGCAGCGCAGAACACTGTTATATCCACGTCGATTCAGCAGCAGAATAATCTGCTGATGCTTTTGCAGACGATCCTGTATCTTTTGCAACAGCAGATCAGAGAGAATGTAGCTTTCGCCTTGACGGATCGCATTTTTCATATTGATAAGGGTAACCTTCGGAAAGGAATGATTGATCCGCTGCGGCAAGCAAACCAGCTGATATACCCCTTTCCTGGCCCGGGCAAAACTTTCCAAAGACGGTGTAGCGGAGCCGAGAATCACCTTGCAATGATTATACTTTCCCCTAAAGACAGCAATATCGCGACAATGATAGGACGGTTGAACATCCTGTTTATAAGATGCATCATGCTCCTCATCCATGATGATCAGGCCGAGGTTTGCAAAAGGCAGAAAAACAGCGCTTCTTGTTCCAACAACTACGGATGCCCGCCGGGTTTTTACTTTGCGGTATTGCTCATATTTTTCCTGCGCATTTAACGCCGAATGATAAATGGCAAGATCGGCGCCAAAACGTTCCTGTACGCGACTGATCATCTGCGGCGTCAAGGCGATTTCCGGGACAAGAAATAAAACCTGTTTTCCTTTTTGCAGCACTTGGCGGGCAAGCTCCATATATATTTCCGTTTTGCCCGATCCCGTTACACCATACAGCAAATATACTTCTTTTGTACCGGCATCAATTTCCGCGACGGCTTTTTGCTGCAAATGGGTTAAAGAAAAAGTCCTCTGCTGCTTTTTCCCGATAACTTCCGCCGCTTCTCGTTCTTTTTCTTCTCGAATCAATGCGCCTTTTTTGATTAAAGCCAACGCCTGAGAAGGATATTGGCGGCGCAGATGACGATAAAGCAGCGGTCCGTTTTCCTTCACATATTGCCAGGCAAGTCTTTCTTTTGTCGTCAAAGGGATATCTTTTTCGGATATACGTACCCATTCCTCTTTAACGATTTGGGGGCGATTCATAGCCGGTTTTATTTTTTCCGGCAACATGGTTCTGAAACAGCTGATCGCCGGGGATAATGTCTCTTGGCGCATCCACAGTGCAAGCGCATGCAATTCATCATTTAAAAGAGGTTCCTGATCCAGCACCTCCTGAATCTGCTGCAGTTGAAAACCGTGTTTTTGCTTATATGCCGTTAATGTCTCTTCCAGATATGCGGAAGATTCAACAAAACCGATTTGTCGGCGGCCATGAAAAAGAACCAGAACACGTGTGCCCATAGCTAAAGATTGTGTATGGCAATAAGAAAATGTCCGATCCAATTGCCGTGATGGATATTCAATCCAGAGCTGAATAACGTACATTGTCTTTATTATATGCTTATCTTGCCGTAAAACGTTCCTTTGAAATTTAAAAAACCGGCTGCCGCCGGTTACATGGTGGCCGCTAAGGGGTTTGAACCCTTGACCCCTCCCCTGTGAAGGGAATGCTCTCCCGCTGAGCTAAGCGACCGCCTTTTAGTATACCACATTCACTATTTAACGTGCATAGAACAACAGCAGACGATCCACGCACATTGAACTGGAAGAGCCGCCATCCATGCGCAGCGCTGTCTTTGCTCCAAGCTGACGCATCAGCTGTGTTTCCTTTTCACCCCCGCCAAGAGCACCGGCAATGACCAGTAAAACACTGCCGTCATAGCCTTGGGCAAAACAGGTGACATTTGTTTTTGAAGAACTGTCCCAATACGGACTATGGCTGCGTCCCAGCCAGACACGTTGACCATTTCGCAAAAGGCTGTAGCCGCCGCTGACAGCAAATGGCGTATGCAGGCGATAGGTATAATCCCCTTGCCCTTCGTCATAATCCCAGAAATGATCATAGGACGGTTTCCATTGTCCATTTTCCCATCCATGATACGTAAGCAAGATCGTTCCGGCCTGATCAAAGTAAGCGGTGACATTTCCTTTCCCATAGGCCGGTACAAGCATGTTTCCTTTCCAAGACTGGAATTTTCCATCTACAGCCACCGCACCGATCGGCAGGCCGTAATTTTCTCCTTTATCCATAAAAAAACCGGCATTGATTCCGCAAACACGCCACCAGCCCGGCCTGAAGCTTACTAATTTTTCCAGTAATTTCGGCTTTGTGCCTGCATAATCAAGCACGACTTGGGTATTCTCATCCGGATAGACCTTTAAACAGACATACGGAATATCGTCAAATAACCCTTTTTGCAAAAAGATTTTCGGCTTTGTCCCAAGCCTTGCATAAATATTGATGGCCGTTGCCAGCGGAACGCTTTTTCCTTTTCCTATGGTTATAACCGATATACCATGTGCATAGCACGGCGTGAAGCCTATTAAAATCAAACTGATGACAAGTGCTCTCTTAAAACCCTTTTTCATAGGTTCAACCGATGGAACCGGACATATCCAGCTTTAAAAGCTGATTCAATTCCACCGCATACTCCATCGGCAGTTCACGGGTAAATGGCTCCAGAAATCCCATGATAATCATTTCGGTAGCCTGCTGCTCACTGAGACCGCGGCTCATAAGATAAAACAGATTTTCTTCCGAAATTTTGGACACTTTAGCTTCATGTTCAATTGTCGATGTCGCATTATCGCTGCTGTTCATCGGAATGGTATCCGAACGGGAAAGATCATCCAGTATCAATGTGTCACACTCGATATGGGAACGGCTGTAATCCGCCTTTTTGCCAAAGTGAATCCAATCGCGAAAATTGGTTACACCTCCTTTTCGGGAAATGGATTTGGAAACAATGGTCGAACTTGTATGCGGAGCCAGATGGATCATCTTTGCTCCCGTATCCTGAAACTGATTCTTCGTCCCAACCGCAATGGAGATACACATGCCACGCGCATACTCTCCCGCCAATATACACGATGGATATTTCATGGAAATGCGGGAGCCGATATTGCCGTCCACCCATTCCATGTTTCCGCGAGCCTCGACTTTAGCGCGCTTGGTCACAAGGTTCAAAATGTTTCCGGACCAGTTCTGCACACTGGAGTAACGGCATTTTGCCCCTTTGCCGACAAATACTTCGACAACCGCCGCATGCATGGAGTCTTTGGAATATTGCGGCGCTGTACAACCTTCAATATACGCACACTCTGCTCCATCATCGACGATGATAATAGAGCGTTCAAACTGTCCCATGGACTCGGAATTGATTCTGAAATAAGATTGCAGCGGTTTATCCAGTTTGACGCCTTTAGGCACATAGATAAACGATCCGCCTGACCAGACGGCGCTGTTCAACGCGGCAAGTTTATTGTCTCCTATGGGAACAACGGTCGCAAAATATTTGCGGAACAGATCCGGATATTCTTTTAAGCCGCTGTCGATGTCCAGAAAAATAACACCCTTTTTCTTTACCTCATCCAGCATGTTATGATATACCGCTTCCGACTCATACTGTGTCGTAACGCCGGCCAGATATTTGCGCTCCGCTTCCGGAATGCCCAGTTTCTCAAATGTATTTTTAACGGCTTCCGGTACCTCTTCCCAGCTTATTTCCGCTTCTTTGGAAACTTTTTTATAATAAGTAAAATCCTGAAAATCAATTTCGGAAAGATCGGGCCCCCAATTGGGCATGGCCATTTTTTCAAATGTGTGGAAAGCCTGCAGACGAAAGTCCAGCATCCATTTGGGCTCTTGCTTAAAGGCGCTGATTTTGCGAATAACCTCTTCGTTGATACCCTTGCCTGTATCCAGAATAGATTCAACATCATCGTGAAAACCATATTTATATTGATCTTGGGAAGAAAGAATTTCCTGATTTGTGTCCGCTACGCTCATTTTTTCGCTTTCCCTTCCTCTAGCATTTCTTTGATCGCTTTCCATCCAATCGTCGCACATTTAATCCGGTTTGCCTGCTTATTCACGTTTTTCATTGCAACTGCTTCATGCAAAATATCCGCATCATAGGGCTTCCCGTCAATCATTGCAAAATATTCGGCAATGATTTTTTTCGCTTCTTCGACCGTCTTTCCCTTCAGCAGATCAGTCATCATAGAAGTCGATGCCGTTGAAATCGTACACGCCATTCCGTCAAAGCGAATATCTTCAATCCTGCCATCGACAATTTTCGCCTGCACGGTAATATCATCAATGCAGGAATCTGAAGCCATATGACGGTTGTCATACGCACTATCTTCTTTTTTTAAACCATGATTGTGGGGAAACTGATAATGATCCATGATCAGTTCGCGCAATATCATCGGGTCATTCAGCATATCTTTTTCCGCCATGTTCATCCTCCTGGAAAAAAACACCGATCGTGTTGGCCAGCGATATATTCCCGATCGCCTCCACCACCTGATCTATTTCTTCTTTGGTATTATAAAAATATAATGATGCCCGGATCGTCTGATCAATGCCGATAATATGATGCAGAAGTTTTGCACAATGATTCCCCGATCGTACGGCAATATTACGGCTGGCCAGATAACCGGCCGCATCTTGGGCAAAGATCATTTGCCCGCTTTGCGGATCGCAGACATTGAAATCAATAGGGCCGAATGTATTATTCGCGTTATACAGCACAACATGATGAAGCTGTTGGACTGCTTTTGCAAAATAGGCATGCAATTCTTTCTCATAGGCATGAATTTGATCCAGACCGACAGACATCAAATATTCAGCCGCTTTACCGGCGCCCAGAACACCTTCAATATTCGGTGTCCCCGCCTCAAAACGAACCGGCGGCTCTTTCAACAAAACGCTCCCGTTTTGTTCAAAGCGGGCATTCATATCCCCGCCTTCCAATAACGGATCCATCTGTTTCAGCAATTCATACTTTCCATACAAAATGCCGACACCGCTTGGCCCGCACATCTTATGCGCGGAAAAACCCAAAAAATCAATGTCCAACGCCTGTACATCCACCGGCATATGCGGAACGGATTGGGCACCGTCCACAATGACATATGCCCCTGCCGCATGGGCAATATCAATGATTTCTTTAAGCGGCTGCAAGGAGCCGAGCACGTTGGTCATTTGGGCGATACTGATTGCCTTAACACCCGGATGCATGGCCTTTTTTAAAGAAGCGATTGAAATAACGCCCTGTGCATCTGTTTCGATATATTCCACATGAATGCCGCATTCTTTTTCCAGACGAAACCAGGGCAGAATGTTGCTGGCATGCTCGCCAAGCGTCACCAAAACCGTATCGCCTGCATGCAGAAAATTTTTTTGCATGCCGTATACAATCTGGTTCATGGACTGGGTCACATTGTGGGTAAACACAATTTCATGCGCATGACAATGAATCAATTTTGCAAATATGGATCGCGCACCATCGTAAAGTCTGTCATTCAAAGCCGCAAGCGCATAGTCCCCGCGATGAACGTTGCTTGTATGCTTCGTATAAAACTCTGTAACGGCGTCAATAACGCATTGCGGCTTTAAAGTCGTCGCAGCATTATCAAAATACAGCAGATCCGGATTATTCTGCAGCATTGGAAAATCTTTGCGGATTTTTTCTACATCGAGCATAAAGATGCCACCTTCCTTTCCATTTCTTCGCGCAGCAATTCGGAAAGTGTTTGATCATTGAGGGTATCTGCAATTGGCAACAAATATCCGCTTGCCAACAGGCTCGTACATTGTGCTTTGGATAAGCCGCGAGACTCCATATAGTACAATTGCTCCGGATCTGCCTGCCCGATGCTCATGGCATGGCTGGCTTGTACATCATTTTCATCTATCAGCAATTCCGGCAGTATTTTTGTACTTTGGCCATCCGCAAAGGACAGCGCCCGGCTGGTCTGATGGGATTGTGAACCGGATGCACCATGCACGATTTTACCAATGGCGTCAATCAACAGATTCCCGCCGCTAAGGACGACGGCATAATTTTCAATCTCTCCGACTGTATGCGGCGCCATATTGGCAACTTCCAAAGTGTATTGCTTGCTGTCGGTAACCATGGACGCGCTGGACAGCTTTCCTTGCGCGCCTTCTTCCCGCAGTACCATATAGGAATTACGCTTTGTTTGGCCGCTGTTGAGTTCGCCATAAGCGACATGCACGATGGCCTGCCCCATCACTTCGTGTGATTCATCCACATCTAAAAGGTTATCCGTTTCATTCCAGATTAAATAGGTAATGTGTGCTCCATGAGCGGCAAAGGTGCGAAGGCGAAATTTTCCCACCTGTCGCACACGGATAAACACCTGCGCGGATTCATCGCCGAAAAAAGTCAGCTGCAGATCGCGGTTTGTACGAATGACATATTCCTGCAGGCCTGTTGTCAAGCGAATATCTTCATTCACATGAATTTCATGCATCATTTTTTTGCCTCGGCCGCTTGTCGAACAGCACAGTTTCCGATTGTTCCCACTCGATTTTGCCGCTTGTTACGGTCATTGTCTTCCATCCGCGGGTGGAGATCATATGCGTTGTAAATCCAATCATATCCTTCGCGATCAATCCGGCGGGCTAAATCACCATCGCCTTCCAAGACAATTTTCCCGTCTACCAGAACATGCGTAAACTGCGGTTTGATCAAATCGAAGAACCGTTCATAATGAGAAACGATCACCAGGCTCATTTTCATTTCCTTCTGCAGGCGATTGACGGCATCGGCCACAATTCGCATTGCATCAACGTCCAGGCCTGAATCCAGTTCATCCAGCATGGATAATGATGGTTTCAGCATGCACATCTGTACGACCTCATTGCGTTTTTTCTCACCGCCGGAAAATCCTTCATTCAAAAAACGATGGGCAAGATCTTCCTGCATATCAAGTTCACGAATTGTCTTTTCCATCTCTTTAATAAAGGAAAACAGAGAAATCGGACTTTCTCTGCGTACATTGATCGCCGCGCGCAGGAAATCGCTGTTGGTTACACCGGGAATTTCTTTGGGATACTGCATGGCCAGAAAAATGCCTGCTTTTGAACGCTCATTGATCGCTACATCCTTCAGATCCTGACCATCATAGGTTATGCTGCCTTGGGTTACAACATAACGCGGATCGCCCATAATGGCTGCCAGAAGTGTTGATTTTCCATTTCCGTTAGGGCCCATTAAAGCATGAATTTCATCAGGGCGAATCGTCAGATCAATCCCTTTCAGTATTTCTTTGTTTTCTGCTGAAACATGAAGATTTTTAACTACCAGACTCTTCATAAAATGTCCTCTCTGCTACGTATGGGATTATAGCATAGGGCTTTATAAACATGTGCTTTTACGCACTCCGGCAACTTTTCCCCTATATGATTATGATGAGTGTTTTTTGACTGTCTTGCCAGCTTCGTGCGCTCTCATCATGGATTCAGATGAGAAGATTTACAGGGTTATCTGAACCTGTTTTATTTCATTATAAATCCACTTTTTAACGATCTGGAAAAGGTGATATTCTGATGAGCTTAGCCATAAAATATCATAAAGCTTTGCGCTATCAGCAATATTTCCCGAAGAAATAAGAGTTTATCAACCACACGATGCAAGGAAGGGTTTTACAGTAAATCCGGATATGAATCTTTTTTGTACATAGTTGTTTTCTATTATGTGCAGATACACATGTAATATCTGCACATAATTTCAATAACTATATGCAGATACGGCGAAACTCAAAGCACACCTGTTTTTTCAGATAAGTCAGAGAATCGGTATATCTCCGAAAGTAGATATGGTTGCACTCTTTTTCATCCATTTTCGGTACAGAGCGATGTATTCCAGCATAACAGCAGGCCACAATTTTTCAATGTGGCACGCACTCCGGCAAAATTGCATAACAATGGGTGTTGCCGTATAATGTATAGGCGTTTTTTAGGAGGAAACATGGGTAAAAGTTTAAGACAAAACTGGTTTATCTATCTGCTTGTTCTCGTATTGGCAGGGGTCAGCAGTTACTACATTTACGATACGAGTAAAGGTAAACTGAAAGGCAAAAGTGTAGATGGGGAAAATGTCGTATATACCATCGGCGATCAGAATATGACGACATCCGCTTTCTATGATGCGATGTATAAAAATGGAGGTACGGCCGCGTTATACCATGCTGTCGTGCGCAAGGTAACCGACGCTTCCATTAAAACAACGGATGAAATGAAAAAGAAAGCGCAGCAGCAGACGCAAAGCGTTATTTCCAGCTATGCCCAGCAATATCCGACAAATTATCAGGAAAAACTGGATGAGCAACTGAAACAAATGGGCTATGAAAATGGCTATAAAGACCTGGAAACTTATTTCATTGATTATCAAAAACAGACACAATTGACCAGTGATTATGCCAAGGCGCATTTTGATGAACTCAAGATTCGGAACATCTCTTATATTCTGATCTCTAAAGAACAGCAAAGCGGAGGCGTTTTAGGAAAGCCGAGCAGTCAGCAGCAGGAAACAATGGATCAGGTAGATGCGGAAATTGCGGCCGGTAAACCTTTTGCGGTCGCGGCGGCGCATTATTCGGCAGATACATCAACCGCTTCCAAAGGAGGCGTATTGGGAACCATCGACAAAAATACGACCAATCTGGATGAAGATTTCCTGAATGCGGCATTATTGCTCAATGAAGGCGAAATCAGCGACTGGGTTTATTCTGAAAATTTCGGCTTTTTCAAACTTTACTGTAATGCGTCGACACCGGAAACTTTGGAAAAAGTTGTTCAACAACAGGCTCTGGATGCAGCAAACGGCGTCGATTACAGTGCCCCGCAAGCCAGTGCATCAGCCAACGCTTCTCCTGAGGCGACGGTTGATCCGGAAACTGTGGAATCTGACCCTTATGAAGATCTGGTCAGCAAATGGGATACAACTCTTGCCAATGTGGCAATCTGGGAAAAGGCTGAAAGTATGAATATCAATTTTGCCAATAAAGAGGATCGTGATTCATTGCGCAATTATATGGGCTTGCCGGAAGAAACACCGGTCGAAACAGATGCTCCAACGGCAACGGCCGGAGCGCAATAAAGGAGGGCAACATGATGAAAAAAACAGGAATGATCAGTATCGCATTGTTGCTCACATTCAGCTTGGTTGGTTGTGATGATGCGCGAGCGAAATTAAAGGATGCCAATCAGGCGGTCGTTACAATTGATGGTAAAAAAATTACCAAAGGGCAGATTTATGCTTCCATGTTTGCCGCCGTCGGTCAGACAACCGCCGTTAATGATGCCATGCGTGTCATCACGGATGCGGAAGTGGAAACAACGGACGATATGATGAAGGAAGCGCAATCTACTTTGGATTACTATAAGTCCAATTATGGTCAGGAAAAATTTGCATCTTATTTACGTTCAACCGGTATGACGGAGGACGAATTTGTCAATACCGTCGTCCTGCCTTCGCAAAAAGAGAAAACGCTCTATTCACAATATGCCTTGGAGCAGTTTACTTCCCTCGCCAAACATTACAATCCATTTAAAGCAACTATTTTGACATTCACAAATAAAGATGACGCTTCTGCCGCTATCGCCGCATTGAAAGACGGCGCGGCCAATGTCGCAGATGTCATTCAGCATTATTCACTTTCTTCAAAAGGAGAAAGTGAACTGATCACAATCGATACAACCACCTACGATTCTGCCGCACTCACGTATCTTCGTTCCGCTTCATCTGATGATGGGTGGCAAATGATTCCGGCCGGGAAAGAGGGAACCTATTATGTCGTACATCTGGACAGCCGTATTCCGGATGATTTCCGTGATGAATTTACCGAGTGGGCCGCTCAACAGACGGCAGTACAGACCGAAGCCAAAACCTATTACTTCCAAAAATACAACTTTCACGTTTACGATATTGACCTTTATAATGCAATCAAGTCGGTCGATCCAAATATTCTGGTACAGGATAAGCAGGCTTCGCCCACTCCGGAAGTGACCGAAACACCAATGGCGAATCAGTAGCCGGAAGGAGAAATGGATGTGCATATTCTGTGACATTATAGATCGGAAAATTCCATCCGAAATTGTTTATGAAGATGCGGATGTTCTTGCAATTCTGGACATTTCTCAAGTCACTTATGGTCACACTTTGGTTATGCCGAAGAAACATACAGACAATTTCTTGCAGGCAGATGATAAAACAGTGACAACGTGCATGCTCGCTGCACACAAGCTGGCAAAACAGATTGTCCATAAGACAAAGGCAAACGGCGTTAATATTCTGACGAACTGCGGGGAAGCGGCAGGACAGACCGTTCAGCATATGCATATTCACATCATTCCTCGCTATGATGAAAAGGATGCGCTTGATCTTCGTTTCGGACAATCCGGTATCACAAATCTTAAAGAGGTTCTAAAAACAATTCAGTTGTAATTCTTATAAAGACACGGTGCGCTCTTTACATAGAGTTACATCGTGTTTTTCTTTAAGGGTCAAATATATTATTTTTGGAAATTAAGAATTCT
>CAUTVM010000016.1:0-25890 GCA_963541855.1 uncultured Erysipelotrichaceae bacterium | reverse complement strand
AAAGCAAAAGTATCTGAAGAAAGGATAAATAATCTACTAAACATCCATTTACATGCTACTTCTAATTTCAAACTAGAAGATTTTAAATCATTAAGTATTCAAAATTTAAGTTTTTCTTATCCAAGTAAACAAATTTTTGATAATACTTCAATGTATTTAGAAAAAAATAAAATCTATTATTTAAAAGGGGCGAATGGTTCGGGAAAATCTACTTTGTTTGATATTTTGTCAGGAATTAAATATGCAAATTATCATATAAAAATAGATAACATTAATTATTTAAAAGATCACTCGTTAGAAGGTAGTATTTATTATGTTCCTTCTGAAATTTTATTACGTGATGATTTTGATAAAATGCTTATTAAAAATTTATTTTCTGAAATTGATTTAAAAAAGAATGAATTTTCATCTGGAGAAAAAAGAATTATTCAACTTTGCAGTATTTTAAAATCAAAGTCTCCTATCATATTGATTGATGAACCACTTAACTATGTGGACGAAAAAAATATAGACAAAATTTTACAAATTATTAATTGTGCAAAAAAAGAACATACAATACTGATTTCATCTCATAATCAAGTTATAAATGATATTGCTGATTATGAACTAATAATAAAACATAACAAAATTTTATCTTGTAGAAATATTTCTTAATTACAGAAAAAAGAGACGTCTATGCCTAACTTGCGAAACAGTAATTTTTGAATTTATTATTCTGCTCCATTTTTTCATAAACCGCACGTTGTTTTTTTCTTCTTGTCGTATAATATTTTCCGGCCATATGCAGAAAGAAAGAAATGCAAAAACGCAAACAGACAGCATAGAAAGAGAATAACTTCTCCAAAAATTCCAAAAAGCCGGACAAAACCTATGTCCTCTGGTAGCCGTATCCGCAAGGTGACTTTCCAAAAAAATAAGCCGTTGTTACCATAAGCTGACCGAATAAATTGAAGACTATAAACATTTCCACAGCAAAAACATCGATCGAATCAGACCGCTATTTCCACACCGTCATCAAATCCATTTTGTAGATGCACACATAAAAACGCCCGCCGAATCTCCAGCAGACGTCTTTCGTATCGCCTTATGGTCTTACTTCCTCTCCATGCGGCATATAGATACTGTAAATGCTGTCTTCAAGACGCACCCAGCCGTCAAAGTCCATCATCCATATGCCGTCATTTGCATGCAGAATCCCATTACGAACCAGCTTGGTCAATTCGCTATCCGTATACGGACCATATTTTGTACCATCCTGCACGGCATAATACCAGACTTTATCATTCCCAGTTTCCATTGGATTCCTCCTGCTGTTTCTTCATTATCTATAACAATTTACCGCGATGGCGGAGTCGAAGGCGATGGCGAAGCCGCATTATAATGATAGACTTCACTGACACTGCTTGCTTCATTGGCATTTGTGTCCGCCGGATTCGCACTCAGTCTGATGGTATATTCCGCACCATTGGTCAGCCGATCAGCCGGCACCGTTACCGATGTGTCCGTAATCCCGGTCTGTTTCCAATCGCCGACCGAAATATCATAACTTGCCGCACCGCTGACCGCATCCCATTTGATTTCCAGAGAATTATCTCCTTTGACATTCCGCGTATTGATGGACGGCGTTGCCAACTTTGTCTTAACGACCGGCTTTGTATAAGTCACCTTTCCTTTACCTTCATCAGATTTGGTATAGCGCGTCTGTCCGTTTGCTGGAATCGCCACCACGCTGACATCCAGTGTAGAGGACTCTATGCTTCCCGCGTCAAATGACAAACTGTTTGTTGATGAAGTGGAATTGAAACCGATACTTGGAATCGTAACCTCATAACTGCCCGCGTTTGCTACAGCATTCCAGCTGATGGTGATCTTTGTACTGTTGTGCTCATTTGAACCGTTGATATTTCCCGGCGTGTCCAATTTGATCTGACTTGCCTGATACGTATAATTGACTTGCAAAATATCCGACGATGCATGCTTTTTGGTATCATTTGCACATGCTTTAATGGAAATGGTATAGCTCGTTCCACTTGTCAATTTGTCCGCACTGATGGAAGTGCTTGCTTTCTGCGTTTTAATCTTCGTAACCGGGCTGGTATTCACTTCCACCTCATAATAATCGGCGCCTTTCACCGCGTCCCAACTGATACTCAGATTTGCCGCCGTAACATTGAACTTGACATTCTGTACCTGCGTCAGTTTCTGATCTGTAGTTGCCGAAGCGCTGGGTTGAGCAGAAGCAGATGAGCCATAAATATGATAGCTGTTATCTCCCGTCCCATATAAAACACCATTTTCATCTATAGCAATCAGCGTTCCTCCATATGCCGCAATATAGCGGATATTCTTCCATGAAGCGGTCGCTTTCGCCATCTCATCATCCGTTGAAGCAATTGTCACTTTTCCCCCGGACAATGCGGCCGCAAACTGATCACCGACCACCGCCCGACGCATACCCGTCCAAGCTGCCGTATTTGATGTATTGCCCGAATTAATTGCCAAACAGGTCACATTACCGCTGTTATTTAAAATGGCAATCTGATTTTTACCGATAGCGACATCCGCAACATTCTTCTGTCCTTGCAGCTGTTCCGCGGAAGAAACGGCACCCGAAACTTTCAATGTCCCGTCCTTCATCCTTGCGATCGTAATTTCATTTCCCGCATAAACCGCCGCCACATCATTCCAGCCATTGACATTGCAAGCCGCCGTACTGCCGGTGCAGACAACTTTTCCTTCACTTGTAAGCCCTACGCTGTGCCCGGTTCCGGCCGCAATCATCTGTATATTCTTCCAGTCGGCAACCTTGCACGCATCCCCGCTGTTTCCGGCACATACAACCGTTCCATCCTTTTTAAGACCCAAGGCGAAAGAACCGCCGGCACTTACCTGTACAAGATCTTTACTGTCCAGCTGCACAGCCGAATCACCGAATGTTTTCAGATTTCCTTCGCCCTGCAGATACAAGGCAAAACCATTCCCCATAGCCAGACGATTTGTATCGCTTAGCGTAACAACCGTCTTATTCTTTGACTGTCCAGCCAGCCGGAAGAAAACCAAAAGCAGAATCAGAACGACAATGCCGATGCAGGACGCAATGATCATATACTTGTTGCTGCGCTTTTTTTTCTTTTTATTAGAACGAAGCGGTTTTTCCTCTTCTTCCACAATAGAACTCATCTGCGTCGCGGCAACATGCATGCGATCATCCGCAAGCGGCATATCCACCCGTTTCGTATCACTCATCTGATTTGATAACGATCCGTCGATCGGCAGAATCGTCTGATCAAACTCTTCATCCGTCTTTGGCAATCCCGGCGGTACAGAACCCGCATTCTTCATAAATGGAATCTGTATGCTGTCGCCCATAGGATCCGCTTGCGGGATCGAAACTTCTCTCGTATTATCGACCAGCACCTGTATGGGCACACGATACAGACCGGCAAGTCTTTGTAACTGATAAATGGTCGGAATCCGGTTTCCGTTTTCCCAATTCAGATAATCAGACAGTTCAACATGCAGCTGCACAGCAAGATCCGCTTGCGCATAGCCATAGGATTTACGTAAAGCACTAAGCTTTTCCGGAAGGCGATTTGTCATCATGCTCGTCATCTCCATTCTTTCTAATTGTAGAGTTACCGCTCTTTCTTTTCAACCGCCGCAAAAAGCGCGTGCTTTTAAGCGCTTTGCTCCCTTTCTTTCAACTCTCTCATGTTCTTTCGCATGCGCTGCTGAATTCCCTGACGAACGATTGTAGACGCCGCCCCGAATGATATGGCATAGCCGGCTTTGGTTTCCACAATCCGCATGCCGCCCAGTTTGCGCAAAAGATCGACATTCAGTTTCGCATGATCATACAGGCCCAATGTCAAACGATGCACAGAAGAATGCACCATCTTCACATTCTCAATACCTCCGACCGCTAAAAGAGTACCCTGTACCATGCGCTCTTTTCCGCCGGTACGAAAAATATCAATCGCCAGATAACGAAAATAAACCTGCGTCAGCAGATAATACAAAACCAGATAAACGAGGCCGACAATAATGATCATCACCACGCGAGGAGCCAAAGATGGATTGGCAAGATATACCAGCAATTCTGCTAAAGACCCCGGCATCGCCGTCATGACCAGACCGGACGTACTTTGATATCCAAGATATACATGCATCGCCTGCAGAACGCCAAATAAAATACCCGTCATCCCCAGATGCAGAAAATACAGCAGGGGGCATAGAAAAATCATTCCCAATTCCAAAGGGAACAGTGTTCCGGATAAATACGACAACACGGTCAGTACGATAAACAGCCCCAGTGTCCGGCGTTTTTCAAGTCTGTCTGTCTGCAAATTGTAACAAGCCCACAGCATGCCCGGAACGGCAAACAGATTCAATATATAATACGGCGTAATGAAATGCCCGCTCATGCCGGAAATGCGCCCGGAAACAAATTGTGCTGTCCATATGTTGACGTCGCCGACTACACTTGCCCCGCCCATGGAAATCCAGCTTCCGCTGTTTGCTCCATACCAGAAAGGGGAGCGAATTAATGTCAACAGGTTTGCACCAGCCAGAACACGCTCCAGCATTCCGTATATGCCGATATTTACCGGATTGGCCGTATCCGATGTTATAAAGTTAATCGCAATCTGAAGCGTCGAAAGAAAGTACGGCCATATCAAGGCCAATACTATTCCGCCTATGGCACACCACAACGTTGTCACAATGACGCACCATACATCACGTGAAATAAAGGCAAAGAGACTATATTCCCAGCGCCGCCGCGATCTTTCAAATATCCACAGGGTGATCGTCCCGGTCACGATGGTCGCCACAATTCCGGTCTGCAATGGATAATGCACGCTGCCGGTCAAAGTCAAAGGATCCACGCTCGTCATGGATAAACCGAGAATGGATGAATAAGCGTCCGGCGACATATTGGTATGTGCAAAATACATTGTCATAACATGAAAGGTAATATATCCGGTAAGGGCCGATGTCACCGTTGTCGCACTGCCGCCTTTTTTGGTCACAAATCGAATCAGGGCCAGCAGCGGAAAATTAACGAGAAGAAAGGTCCCGGTACGCAAAGCGGCGTTTCCCAGTAAAAGGATGAAATCGCTCCGCACCGAGTACAGTGGTGCAAATGCCGTATTTGTAAGGCTGTTTCCGATACCCAATAAAGCCATGGCAAACAGCATGACCAACAGTGGAAACCGAAAAATATCATATAGAGAGTGCCAATTCCGCATGCTCATCCCCCTTCTTCTTTTTCATTCTTTTTTAGAACAGACATTGCAGACGATCAAAATACGACACATCTTCGGTATGCCATACATGTACAACATTTTCACTATATCCGATTTGTATATCGGTTTCCTTTTCCAGATGCAGCACTTCCGTATCCGCACCGATCACCGCTCCGCTTAAGTCCTTTGCCTGCAGGTCGATGATGGTTGACGGCTTCAAGATTAACGAAGCGCCAAGCGAATGATATTTTACATGATGAATGCCGGCAATTTCCGTCATCTGCAATACGTTCAATCCCTCTTCTACAATCGCTCCGCCGATGCTTCGATTATATGCGGTTGAGCCAAGCTGACTTGCCACTAAAATACCGGTTCCTCTGAAGGTCTCAAAAAAACGGCCATTCAGTGAAATACCAAGTTCCTGCGTCCGCAGGCTGTTTTCAATGCGAACCTCATTGATGCCGAACAAACGCTTTTCACCGGCTTGGATGAACAGTACCGGAAAAGTACGCATTTCACCATATCCATCCAGAAACCGCCTCAGCCAGCGCTCAAAGCAATCGCCCGCATAATCAGAATAAAATCCCAGCGTACCGGTATGAAGACCGTAAAATATCGTCTTCTGCAACATGTTTTCATAGCGATGTACGGCACGCAGAAAAGTCCCGTCCCCACCGATCACAAAAACAATATCCGGTTGCTTTTCATCCGGACGATAGTTTTCCGCTGACAACCGCTGTTCCAGCTGTCTGGCCAGCAGATGTGACTGTTCATCCTTGCGGACGGCAATTGCGTAGGTTTTTACCATATGCAAACAGTATACCTCAAAACGCGCATCGGTTTTCCCGATGCACGTTCTTCTCATGCTATTTTAGTTCCCGGTTCCAATCCGTTCACTTCCACAACCGCATAGGTGTTGCCGCTTTTTCCCGCCAACAGCATACCCCGTGATTCTTCTCCACGGATGGTTGCGGCTTTTAGATTGCTGATTACGACAACATGTTTGCCGATCATCTGTCCCGGCGTATAGCTGTCGGCAATACCGGAAACAATCTGCCGAACCTCGCCGCCGATATCGACCGTTTCAATCAACAGCTTATCGGCATCCGGATGTTTGCGGCAAGACAGCACCCTGCCGACCACCAGATCCAGTTTGCCGAATTCTTCCATCGTAATTTCGCGCGCTTTCGTCTTTGCCTTGCGCACTTCTTCCATCTGCTTTTTTTGTGTTTCTTCGACTTGTTTCATGATTTCTTTTTCATCAAGTCTGGCAAAAAGAATCTCCGGATGTTCGGCTGTACGCACACCGGTTTCCAGCTGCCCGAAAGACGTCAGCGTATCATAATCACGCTTCTCCGTATGCAGCTGGTCAAGAATTTTCGCGGCTGTTTCCGGCAGAAAGGCACGCAGAAGAACCGCAGCAAATCGTATGCTTTCCAATAAGTTATAAAGTACCGTCGCTAAACGCGATATTTTCTCTGAATCTTTAGCCAAAGCCCACGGCATGGTTTCGTCAATATATTTGTTTGCCCGATCCAGCAGGCTGAAAATATCCGATATGGCTTCGGCCACATGCAGTGTGTTCATGTGCGTTTCCACATTTTGTACGGTTTCCAACGCCTTATCAGCAAGCTCCGCATCCGCCGCTTCACTTTCCTTGGGATTGGCAATCATGCCGTTAAAGTATTTGTTTTGCATTGCCAGTGTCCGATTGACCAGATTTCCCAGATTATTTGCCAAAGCGCTGTTAATACGTTCAATCATCAGCGCATATGTAATATGTCCATCCTGATCAAAGGGCATCTCATGCAACATAATATAACGAACTGCATCCGCGCCGAACAGCTTGACCAGATCATCTGTATAAATAACATTGCCGTGCGACTTGCTCATCTTATCATTGCCGGTTAATAACCACGGGTGGCCAAATACCTGTTTCGGCAACGGCAGTCCCAGCGCCATCAGCATAATCGGCCAGTAGATGGTATGAAAGCGGATAATATCCTTGCCGACTAAGTGCAGATCGGCAGGCCAATATTGCGCAAATGCGGGCGCATGATTTCCATCGACGTCGTAGCCTAAGCCGGTGATGTAATTACTCAATGCGTCGATCCATACATAAATGACATGCTGCGGATCGAAATCAACCGGAATGCCCCATTTGAAGCTTGTGCGAGAAACGGAAAGATCCTGTAAACCCGGTTTGAGAAAATTATTGATCATCTCGTTGCGGCGGCTTTCGGGCTGAATGAATTCCGGATGTTCTTCAATATACTGTATCAGCCGATCCGCGTATTTGCTCATGCGGAAAAAATAGGTTTCTTCCTGCATCGGTATAAGTTCCCCGCCGCATATCGGACATTTGCCGTCGGCAGTAACTTGTGAGGCGGTATAGAAAGCCTCATCTTCTTGACAATACATGCCGTCATAGTGACCTTTATAAATATCACCCTGATCATAGAACTTGCGGAAAATCTTCTGGACTGTCCGCTCGTGTTCCGGGTCGGTTGTACGAATAAATTTATCGTAAGAAACATGCACACAGTCAAATTGTTCCCGTATCTCGCCGGCAATCTGATCAACAAATTCCTGAGGTGTCTTTTTGGCAGCCTCTGCCTTCTGTTCTACTTTCTGTCCGTGTTCGTCGGTTCCGGTTTGAAAGTAAACCTCATAGCCCGTCATTCGTTTATAGCGCGCAAGCGCATCTGCCAGTACAATTTCGTAAACATTGCCGATATGCGGTTTTCCTACCGCATAGGCAATTGCCGTCGTAATATAATATGGTCCTTTGTTTTCCATGTTCTGTCTCCTTCTTAAAAAAGAAAAACGCCCCGAAAGGACGTCTTGCACGCGGTACCACCTTTTTCTTGCCCGGCTATGGGCCTCTTTCCTGCGGGATAACGTGCGCAACGGGCCGCACTGTTCGCACGGCCGACTCCGGAGTCATGTTCATCCGTTTCTCTTTACAGGCTTTCACCATCTCCTGCTCGCTTTTGAAAGTTCCGGCGGATTACTCACTCTTTCTTTGTCTTTGTGATCTTCCTCATTATAAAAGATATAATGTGGTTTGAAAAGGCACAAGAAACAATGCCGCCATGAAGAAAAGGGCGCTTATATCAGCGTATCAGAGAAGTTTTACCTTTCCGTACTCTTCTTTCCACGACTTCGTAAATCTGTTGACCGCATCATCAACAAGAGGACTATTATAAAGTTTTCCAAGCAAGTCCAGAGAAATCGTAAAAGCACGAATTCCACCTTCCATGAGCTTATGAATTTGCGTAGTATTCTTTAGTGAACAGCCGACAACATCGCAATTGAGTCCGTTCATATCAATGATTTTCTGGAGCGAAATTGTTTCCTGAACTCCATCTGTGTAATCGCTCATTTTGTTGACATACGGAGCAAGATATTTGGCGCCATTCATTGCTCCCATGAAGCCCTGAACAGTATTCATAACAACTGTTCCTAAAACGGTGATCCCTTCTTTAGACAAGATTTTAATTACCTGAAGCCCTATTTCGGTAACAGGAATTTTTACAATCATATTTTTGCGAAGATTGGCCAAATATCTTCCTTCCGCCATCATATTTTCGAAGTCGGTGGAAACTGGCTGTGCACACAATACTTGATCACATGTCAATACCTCATCTAGTTCTCGAAATATCTGCGCAAACGGTTTATGTTCATTTATACAGATCTGAGGATTCGTGGTAACCCCATAAATATTGAGAATTTTATTATACTTTTTAACTCCTTCTGCATTTGCACTATCAATCAATAATTTCATTACCGTTAAATCTCCTTTAATATGATCTATCATGAATCATACATAGATACCCTTGCTTCACAATTTATACACTCTAGCCTTTATATTGTTCCACAATCTCAACCGCATGTGAGGTTCCGATTCGTTCGGCTCCTGCTTTAATCATTGCCAATGCCTGATCGATTGTACGAATACCGCCGGACGCTTTTACCTTAATCCTTTTACTAAGGTTTTCTCTCATCAGCTTAACATCTTCGACTTTCGCGCCTTCCTTTCCAAAACCCGTGGATGTTTTGCAGAAATCAGGATTAACTTCATTCGCAATTTTACAAAGGTCAATGATCTCGTCCTTCGTAAGATAACATGTTTCAAAAATTACCTTTACAAGGCGTCCATACTTATGACAAATATCGGTAATTGTCTGCATTTCCTTCTTGATATAGTCATAATGATGCGCTTTCATTTCTGTAATATTGATTACATAATCCACCTCGTCAGCGCCATTAAGAATATCATCCATCGTCTCAAAGGCCTTAGCTTCAATTGTCATCTGGCCGAAAGGAAAAGCAACTGCCCCACCCGTATGAACATCGGTACCGGCAAGCAATTCATGAACCCTTGCCGCCTGCGCAGACGTTGTCGCCGCCATAGCAAAATTGTATTTCCTGCATTCATTGCAAAGCTTTTCAATGTCTTCATTAGTAGCCCAAGGGTTGGCATTCGTATGATCCATCATTCTGCAAAGCTGTTCTTTTGTTAACATTTCTCCGTCCTTCTTATCTATCAATAAGATTAATATTATTTTTTGAAATGGGTTTTCTAAAGTAAAAGCTTAACATTATTATTTTTGAAAATGATTTTTTGTATCAATCAGCCAATTTGCTCCTCTAACTTCATCACAAGCAAATGAATCAGAAAAAGATGTATCCCTTCAGCTTTAATAAGATCATCTGTATTTACCGGGCACCAAATATCACAATGCGCTTTCAGATCGCCCCCGGTTTTTCCTGTGAATCCTACTGTTTTCATTTTTTTGATTTTCGCTTCATGCACGGCCATAAGAATATTTTTTGAATTTCCGCTGGTAGAAAAGCACCATAACAGATCGCCCTCTTTTCCCAAAGCGTTCACTTGCCGCGAAAACACCTTTTCAAATCCATAATCATTTGCAATGGCAGTTATTACGCCGGCATCCGATAAGGAAATTGCCGGATAACCATCACGATCCCAATTCAGCATATGCGATATAAAATCATTCGTTATGTGCGCCGCCGTTGAGCAGCTTCCGCCATTGCCGCAAATCAAAATCTTATTGCCGCGGCGAATCGTTTCCGTGGTTAAAGATGCAGCCTTTTCATATAAGGCAAACATTTCTTTTGAAGTTGTATGATAAGCGTCGGCCATCATTTGAAACTCTTGAAAGAATTCTGCCCTTTTCATATTATGCCTGCTCTTTCCGCATCATTAGAGACTCGGCGCATGCAACCAAGTCTTGGGCCGTAAGACAAAACTGTTTTTTTAAATACTCTTTGTCCCCTATTTCTCCAAATTTGTCTTTTACACCGAAATTATGCACTTTCATGGATATACCGTGCGTAAAGTACAAACTATTTACAATAGAACCTAAGCCTCCATACACAGAAGCATTTTCAATTGTTAGTACTGCTTTTTTTCCGCTCGCTTCATGCAATAACAATTTGTCATCGAACGGCTTAATTGTAACCGGATCTATGACTTCAGTACTCCAGCCTTTTTGATCAAGAATATCAGCGGCATCCAATGCTTCCGAAATAAGTTCACCAGCGCCGATAATCAAAATTTCTGATCCTTGTTTCAAAATATTCCCGTGTCCGATTGAAAATTTTGAACCGGGTTTATATATATTGCGAACTGCTTTGCGACTGCACCGCATATAGTGCACTCCTTTTTCCTCAAAAAAAGCATTAACCATCCACTCAGCAGCAACTGCATCGGCAGGATCGGAAATGATGCAATTCGGAACTGTATTTAGTATGGCAACATCTTCAAATGTTGTATGGGTACCTCCATTATGCGTTGATGCAAATCCCGGATCAGATGCATATATGTTAATCGTCGTCTGCGCATAGCCGCCGGAAACATAAATCTGATCAAAGGCACGGCGAGAAATAAATGAAGCAAAACTATGCACAAACGGTTTAAAACCGAGTAATGACATTCCCGCCGCAACTCCGATCATATTTGCTTCCGCAATTCCACACTCCACAAATTGCTCAGGTCGTGTATTTCTTATTTCTAAAGTTCCGCTTGCGCCGCCAAGATCAGCCTCGAGCATGACAGCCATCGAATCATCCTTCATCTTTTTTTCAATGGCCCGTACAATAACGGTGCTCAGATTCTCCCCGACAGTATTACGATCATTAACAATCATGGACATATTCATTTTTCTCCTTCAAATACTGTTCCAGTTTTTTAATTTCTTCAATTATTTTTTCTCTTTTTTCAGCAGTATTAAACTTTACGGAGTGGTTATCAATCAGCTGTTCAAAATATGGAAGCCCTTGCCCCTTAACTGTATCCAATATAATACAAACAGCCTGATCTTGAATTTTCTTCACCGCAGAAATTGCATGATCAATAGCGTCCACACTCTTTCCGTCAACTCTTAAAGTATAAAATCCAAAAGCCTCCATTTTCTTTTGCAAGTCAAACGGATTCATAACATCTTTTGTATACCCGTCCAGTTGGCGCTTATTTTCATCAATCACAACAATGCAATGATTAAGTTTATAATGTGCAATAAATGAAAATGCCTCCCAGCATTGCCCTTCATTCAACTCTCCATCGCCGCATATACAATACACATATCTATTGTACTGTTTCCGTTTTTTCATCCCCAGCGCTATCCCGGCGGATACACTGACGCCCTGCCCTAATGACCCCGTACTCATATCAACTCCGGGTGTCAGAAGCCGAGACGGATGTGATGGGAAATGCGTCCCATTCTGGTTGAGCGTATACAAATCCTCTATCTGAAAATACCCCGAAAGAGCCAAGGCCGCATACCATGCAGGCCCGGCATGACCTTTGCTCAAAACAACCATATCACGTTGATCCCACTTTGGTTCTTCAGGACGATATTGTAAATGCTTCCCATATAAGACACTCATCAATTCAACAATTGACATTGAGCCGCCTAAATGCCCATAGCTGCAATGCAAAAGTACTTTAAGAACTGCTAAACGGATTTCGGCCGCAAAAATTTCCAGATTTTTTTCATTCTTCATCTTTTGGCTCCTTATAAGAAGCAATAATAATTGACAGGCGGCCATCTATCTTAAGTTCTTCTTGCTTACATGGCACAAAATAGATTTCCCCTTTTTTAACCCGTGTATCAGCAATCACACCTTCGCCTTCTTGAATAAACCAAAAGCCAAATTCTTTAAGCCCAAATTCCCCATGCTTATCAATTTCAATACGATAAACAGAAAATTCTCCGGGCACATCAACATATGTATATAGAATGCCCCCGGCTATTTTTTTAATTTCAGGTTTTATGATCGGATGATCACTATCCGGACACCGAATTACGTCAAAAGTTTTTTTGAGATCCAATTTACGTGGCTTGCCGTCTGCTCCGACTCTATCAAAATCATAGACTCTATATGTCAGATCTGCATTTCTGGATATTTCCAAAATGACAGTTCCTTTACATGTCGCGTGAACTCTCCCCGCGGGAACGTAGGCAAAATCATTTTTATGAATATTATATTTTCGCAATAATTCATCCCATTGATTTGCAGCAACCATTTTTTTTAATTCATCCATGTTTTTAGCATTATGTCCGTAAATGCCGATTGCACCTTCATCTGCTTCTAAGAAAAATGCACATTCCGGTTTACCAAGAGAATGATCATGCTCTAACGCATAACGATCTGCCGGATGTAACTGCACGGACGTATTCTGATTACAATCAGCAAGCATTACTTTAATGGGAATTATTTCTGTTGACCAAGTACCAAAAAGTTCTCGCTTTTTAGCATAGAGTTCGCTTAAAGTCGCTCCCATTCCTTCCACAAAATTATCTTCTTTACCGGGGATAGACGACGCAATCCAGCCTTCCCCAACTAGTCCATCTCCGACATGCATATGATAGATATCGCGAAATTTATGTCCTCCCCAAATTTTTTCGCGAAAAGCAGGCTTTAAACGATAAATAGACATCTTAAATTCCTCCGTTTTTCATATTCCTTTTGCTGATTATTAAAAAAGCATCTAAAAGCCAAAGTACAATCCCCGTGATCACCATGGCCGGTAAACTAAATTTAATTGCGTAAAGGATTGACCAAGTAACAAGAAAGGCTGCCAGCACAGATCCAAAAATAACTGCCGAGGCAATTAGAATTGTCGTTCTTTTAATAATTTGTCTTCTCAATTTTTTGCCGCATTTTTCAAGCAATTGATTATGGCTGTTTTGCGCTGCGGCAATCAGCTGATCAATTTCTTGAAGGCGAGAACCTCTATCTGCAAAACCGGGACTAGAAACTTTTTGAATCGAAAGCTCAATATCATTCATATTTTCAAAATAAATAACTTTGGCAAGTTTAAAAATATCAAGTAACAGCCAGAAAATACAGATCATATCAGAAATCATTAAGCTTCGGATTGCTTCCAAGGAATGTTCTACTTTTCCACTCATACAAAATATACAAAGAAAAAGAATATTTAAAATAAAGGCAAGATCAATTCCTTTGTAAAATTTGACACTCTCTAAATTCACACCCGTTGTCACAATCCGAATTGCTTCCGCATCAGAAATACTGCCGGCGCTTTTTTGGAATTGTTCATATTCTTTCTGCCAGTTCTTTTTCAATAATTCTTTTTTATTTGTTTTCATGATCTACTCCAAATAATCTGTAGTCAGCTGGATCTTTTCGCGATATGGTTTACTGATCTCATCTTTTAAAAGAAAACTGATAATTTTCTTTTTATTTTTAAAATGACAAGGATAAACGCGGTCTGTATCGGTATGTCTCATAAAATAGTCAAATCCGTCTGCATAACAACTTTCTTGTCGAGGATCTACAATTAAAAATGCGATATCAATATGAAATTTCTTAAGCTTATCCACTTCGGCAATAAATTTATTTTTGGCCAAGTTATTATACGCTTCTGATCGATCAGGCCAGCTCCAAATATTCATGTGACCTGCATGAAAGATGGTTTTTCCATTGGCTTCTACAAGATATGCCACGGAGTCATTATCATCACAAGAGCTAAAAGTTCTGACTCTGATTCCATTATCATCATAGAAACGATGTGGTTCAGTATAAATAATTTTACTTCTTGTCTTCTTTTCGACAATATGATTCAAAAAAAACTTAACGCCATTAAATTTTGATTTAAGTAAATTATCCTTGCAAACATAATAATGTACGTTTTCACGTTCTGCGCCAAGATGAAATATTGCTGAACTAAAATGATCATCTGCACAACTTGATGTAAAAAAATATATTTCTTTACTCTTTTTTAAATTACTGAGCTTTTCATAGGAATAATCAAAAACCAGAATTTTATCATCAAGCTCGACTTTAAAACCAGATTGATAAATATAATTCACTTCCATCATCATGCAAACTCTCCAATACTTTTTTGGCAAAAAGAAAGGCGCCTTGTAATATCTTATGCCGTTAACAATTTATAAAGATTATCAGCGGAAGATGATCTTAAAAGCGCTTTAAATTTTTCTTCATCAGCCAATAACATAGCAATAGACTGCATCACTTCCATATGTTCGCTATTATCTTTAGCCGCCAAAGTAATCATCAGCTGAACTTCATCATCTTTCCCCGGAAACTTAAAAGGGTGCATTGACAATGTTACGGAAAGCTGTGTTTCAATTACGCCTCTGCTGCTTTCAGCATGCAGCAAAGCAAAACCCGGACATAGAACAAAATAGGCATTGTATTTCTGCGCATTATCAATAATTGCATCCGTATATTCATGCGTAATATAGCCTTGGTCTATTAAAGGCTTCGTTGCAACTTCCACCGCACTCTTCCAATGCTTCACAGAATCAATTACCGTAACGTTTTCGGGCTTTAAAATATCACCAATTTTCATGAAAATATCTTCTTTCTTTAAATTCATGCATATAGAACGAAAGCGAAAGCCAGAATCAGAATTATTCATTCTGCTCCGGCTTTCGTTCAAGCAGTATTAAGCTTCCGGATGAGCATCAAAGAAAGCTTTTAAGGCTCCTTCAACTTCAGCCTCATTTACAATATGAACTACGGTCACCGTCGGACCATATTGTGCCACCTGATCCGAAATATCTGAGGAAGCGATAAATAGATCTGCAGATCCCCGTGTAACTTCCCCCATTGACGCATGCGATACTTTGATGTCGGATCTGCCAAGATTACTTAATGCCGTTTCAACCTTCATTCCAAGAATAAGTGAAGACCCTAAGCCGGCCGGACAAACACATGCAATCTTTTGAATTTTTCCCATATTATGCTTCCTCTTTCTTTTCGTTTTTCTTTAATATGACACCCACTATAAACGTCACCACAAAGATAGCCAGAACAGCTGTGAATAAACCGCCTCCCAACAATTTTCCAAGAGAATTCAAGATGATGGATAGTAAAGCGGTATCCGCTCCGCCGAATGTTGTTCCTTCAACCACAACGCCGCCCCACATAATCATGAATGCCGGGACAAACTGCGTAATGAAACCGACAATTAAGGTTGCAATAATTGCCCCTCTGCGGCCTCCGTTCGGATTAGCCACGCAAGCATAAGTTGCACCATAATAGAATGCATTGACAACATTAGGAAGCACAACCGGGAAAGCAGGATTGGCATGATTGATTGCAATATTCACTAAGAAGCCTGCAATAAATGCAACGATACATAGAAGGAAGCCGACCAATGTTCCTGTTGTGTAATATGGGTAAACGATCGGAATATCCAACGAAGCAACTGCACCCGGAATAAACTTCTGAGAAATTCCCTGGAATGCCGGAACAATTTCACCAACAACCAAGCGAACACCGGCCATTAATATAAATACGCCGGTTGTAAAATCAAACGCATTATTAATTGAACCTACAATAAAGTTTGTGCCCTCGCCAAACGCCTCTACGACTACATCCGGCATAATAACCATTACAATAAGAGAGACAATAATATAGAGGACAAGCATTACCAGAGACAACGCAACATTCCAGTCTTTTAAAAACGCTAAGGACTTTGGAACATTCATTTCTTCGGTAGAATGATTTTTATCTCCCGTAAGAGCCGCTACTCTTGCCGCAACCCAATACAGACAGGAACCGGTATGGGCAATAGAAATTCCTTTTGATTCCGTGATCTTGCTTACGTCCTTATATACAAACGATGGGAATACCGCCATATATAAGCCCGTCACCAGTCCGCCTGCTACAATAACCTGCCAAAGCGGCATTTTGAATGCTGTAAAAATGAAAGCACATGCTGTGGAAATCCACATCATTTCATGCCCGGTCAAATACACAAAGGAAAATTTTGTGTATTTTGCAATGACCAGATTAACAAGCATTGCCAAGACAATAATTCCTGAAAGCGCCGATCCGTAAATACCTTCGGCAACTCCGAAACACGCCTCATTAGATGGTACAATTCCCGTAAAGCCAAAGGCAGAGGATGTCATTGTTCCAAGCGGCGTTATGGAAGAAATGATCACCGTTGCCGACGAACTGATCAGATGAAACCCAAGAATGGTTTTAACTACACTTGTAATGATCTCCGTCGGTGCTTTTTTCTTAACTTTCAGGCCGACCATAACAAACAGCGCAATGAGAATTGATGGATTAGACAAAAGCTGAATGAAGAATTGGAGTATCGCATTTAATACGACCATAAAACAAATTTCCCCTTTCCGCGCGCCAGCGCAATTTTTGAGTAAAATGAGCAGAAAGTTTTTGTCTGGAAATTTTTCATAAAAGCCTCAAACCTTATCTTTTGCATTATTGCTCCAACGGCGTTTAAAGTAGCCCTTTCTTTTACGGTTTTTACGCTTTTATTAAACCTCCTTTAACTTTCGGCTTCTATTTACTTCTTTAATTTAAGAATACAAAAGTTATTTGAAAGCGGTTACCAAATATACTTTCCCAGTTTTTATAAAATTTAAATAATTGAAAATGATTTTCAATTATTTACACATATATTCAATAATTACCTTCGAAATAATTTGCAAAGATGTTCTTGAGGCAACGTTAAAAACGTTAAAAACATTCATAGAATCAATGGGTATTGTTCTGCCGATCAGTGCAACGTCAGAATATTTTTCACATTCTGTATTATTTTTGCCGCAAATTGTTGCGACTTTGCATCCAATGCTTTCATGGCAGACCTTTGCTACATCAGAGATGACTTTGGTTGTATTAAAGGCAGTAAAAATAACGATAAGATCTTCGCTGGTCGCAAGTTTATCAATTTTTCTCATTAATTCCGCATCCGGGAAAACAAAAGCATTATACCGCAATAATTGAAGATGCCATGCAAATTCATTTGCTGCATAAACAGATGTCCCTCTTGCCAGAACGATAATTTTTTTTGCGCTTTTTATGAAATTTACAATTCTGATAATGTCTGAAATCCGTATATTATCAATTGTCTGCGTACATTCATCATAGACTCTTTGCAGCACTTCATTTAATAACGGTTCGGAAATGACCTGTAATTTATTAGATATTTTCATTCTCAGGTCTGGCAAACCGCTATATCCACACTTGCGTACTGCTCTGGAAACGGTAGATATGGAGGTAAAAGAAGCATCCGCGATATCCGAAATGGTCTGCTCAAGAACTTTTTGAGCATTTTCATTAGCATAGTCTATGACAGCCCGTTCAGAAACTGTTAATCTGTTTAGCGTCAACTCATCTAGTTCAATGATCATATGCACCCCCAAACTATAATTGTATTTCCAAGTCAAATTACGCAAATGCAAAAGCTTTATTATATTATGACATATATCACATTTTTCTTATAGCATATCTCCGCTAAAGAATCGCCCTATCAATTCCCTTATTGACACGATTTCCATGCCTTTTGGATTCCTAAGTCCTGCGATCATTGAAAGTTTCTTCCGGAATAATCCAGAACGCAAGCATGCCAAAGGATAATGCCATACCGCCAAGTTTGCCCGACATGAACGAGATATGAATGTTTATGCTTTGCAAAAGCCGTGGATTTCCGCTAAAAAGCCCTTGTAAAAGCCATTTGTGCTGGCTATACTTAAGTTTGTATTCAAAGAACGATCGCTGTCTCATGCTGATTAGTATGGATCTGAACGAAGTTCCGTGAGTACAGATAGAATAGGAGATCCAATTGGGATGGCTACAGGCAAAGTAAAATGGTTTAACGCAGAGAAAGGATACGGATTCATTACCACCGATGACGGCAAGGATGTATTCGTTCACTATTCTGCAATCCAGGGGGATGGTTTCAAGACACTCGATGAAGGACAGGAAGTGGAGTTCGACATCGCGCAGTCCGATCGCGGTCCTCAGGCTTCAAACGTTGTAAAGAAATAATCATTCTCAAAACGTGCAGAAGGCGGCACCAAGATGCCGCCTTTTATATATCCACTCTTTTCCATGCATGCATATCATAGGCTTTCCAGAATGCAGAAGCACTGCTGCCCGAACAAATAATACCATCTGCCGCAAACAGCAACATGCGCAACACCACCTCTTTTTCTTCCTGTTCAACAGCCTTTTTCAAAACCCTTTGAAACCGATCCAGATGAACATAAGAACGCAACAGCTCATGGGCTTGATGAACCTGCTGCCGATGCAAATCCACACAAACATGATCCAGCGTCTCCTGCATGGACGAAAGATCCTGAATTCGACGTTCCAGTTTCGCTAACCGCTCATCCTGCGCCGTAATCATTCCCTTGCCGGCATGCAGCCCTTTTTCCTGCTGCGTATATCGTAAACGCGAATTCCGCATGCTGATGATCATATTTTCCCGAGCTGCCATACATATTTCCAACTGCTTCCGAGTATCTGTCAGTTTTGCGGCCATATCTTGATAAGACGCTAAGGCATGTGAAGCTTCCATTCGCTTATTATCCACCCGCACTGCCAATTGCGCACAATAACGGCGTACCTCATTGAAATGCTCGACACGAAACAGACGATCGGATAATGACAATTGCGCTTGCGCTTGACGAATTTCAGCTTCATCTTCCAACGCTTCCTGCGTACAACGCCGTTCTTTTTCAGCATATCCGGGCAAGAGCTCCTCATACTGACTTTCCACACGTTGCAGCCGTTCAATTTTCTGCTCATTTTGTTTCTGCGCCTTTTCCAGATCATTGATTTCCCGCTCAATGCTGGCACAACGCACATTACTTTCGGCATTTTCACGATTCAGCCATGCATTCTGCGCCTTGACACTTTTTAAAGCGCCCTTTGCCAGTTCTTTATTCTTGCAGCACAGTCGACGGCGCTCTTCTTCCGCATCATATTGACGATGCGCAATACGATAAGACGCCAGCTGCTTTTGAAAAGTATCCGCGGAACATTTTTCTTCATTCATTAATTTTTCCGCCAGCCGCATAGCGTCACTTTCAGTCTGTATGATTTCAAAGCTGAAAGAAGTCCGGCATAAAACAGCTTCCAGTTCAGGGCGCGCACTGCATACCGCCAAAATGCCCCACGCATGCGATAATAAATCATCCGGCCGGATGATAAATTCTGCACGCGCAATCAAGCTGTCTTCCAAAGCCTTTTCCAAGATCATGTTTTTTATTGTACCATGCCCGAAAACAGTCGTCATTGAACCACGCCCGCATCCTGCTTCCGGGCATGGTCCGCTATGTATCTCTATTCTGCTTTTATGAAAAGAAAAAAGGCCATACAATTCGTCTGTATAGCCCTTCATTTCTATATATTTCCCGCCTTGGTCACATCCTGCACATCGCGAATTTCAAGCAGCTTATCATTCAGCTGCTTTTCAATACGATTAAGCTCCGCTTCGGCAGCCATCCGCTTTTCATGACCCTCTTTCTGGATCATCATCACTTCATCCAGCGTATTGATCAGTTCCTCATTTGTATGCTGTAAGGTTTCCAGATCAACGATGCCGCGCTCTGACTCTTTAGCCGTATCGACCGTCGCCTGATGCAGTGTCTCGGCATTCTTACGCAACAAATCGTTTGTCATGTTCGTAACCGCGCGTTGTGATTCCATTGCCCGTTTAGAATGCGTAATGCCAAGTGCAAGTACGATCTGGTTTTTCCACAAAGGAATGGTATTTACCAATGTCGACTGAATTTTTTCCGTCATCAGCGTGTCATTGTTTTGTACAAGACGAATCTGCGGCGCCATCTGAATGGCAATCTGACGCGTCAGTTCCAGATCATAAATCTTTTTTTCAAAACGCTCACAAGCCTGAGACAAATCATTGGCCGCCTGCGCATCTTCCGGTAAACCGCTGGCTTTTGCCTTAGCAACAAGATCAGGAAGCTTTGTCTTACGAACTTCCTGCAGATGCTTTCTGCCGGCAATAATATACATGGACAATTCTTTTGTATTCTGGGCATTTCGATCATACAGCTGATCCAGAAGCTGGATATCTTTCATCAGCTGAATCTGGTGATCTTCCAATGCTCGCGCAATTTTTTCAACATTCGCCTCGGCATTATCATAACGAATCGTATATTCCTGCACTTTTGAACCCTGTTTTTGAAACCAGCCCAATATGCCGCCCTTTTTTTCTTCAGGAGAAACGTTAAATTCTTTCAGTTCCTTGACCAGATTGGTCATCATATTGCCGACTTCGCCAAGATCTTTTGTCCGTACATTTTTTAATGCCGAATCGGAAAAATCTGAAATTTTTTTCTGGGCCGCACTTCCATATTCCAGAATGGTGTTTGCGTCCTGAATATCAATCTTCTTTGAAAATTCATCGACCGCTTTCTTTTCCGCCTCACTCAAATGAGCGTCCGCTTCCTGCTGCTCAATTGATTTTCCCACCGGCGTTTCTCCGCTTACCTCCACTTCGGATTTGATCATTTCTTCCGGCTTCAAAGTCAGCTTGATGCCAGATTCCTGCTGTTGCTCCATCTGCTTTTCACTCATTTTCCATACTCCTCTTATCGTTCAGTATACACCGCCATGTATTCAGGAAAGTAAATAAACCGTAAATTTTTCTTCCTCAGAAATTTCCTTGGGGCCGACAAGCACCGATACGCTGCGGTCTTCTAATCCATTCAGCAAATCATCACGCAGATGCTGCAGATCTATCCGGTCAAAGCGTAAAATCGCCTGTCTCCGTGCCTTTCTTGACGCATAGGTACTTCCCGTAAACCATAACACGTCACCTTGTGCAATCTTGCTGAATTCATCCAGAAGCGGCTCTGTATGCGCGATTGTACCGATGATAAACGGTGAAAGATCTTCGGGAAGCTGCTTGATTCCTGCTTGCAGATCACGTTCTTTGCGCAGCGAAATAAGCGGCGTCGGATCGCGGAAACTGAAAGCTCCGATATTTCCGTTTCCTGTCAGATAGTATCGCGTCCCATATGCGCCGCCTTTGACACGAATTTCATCCCACAGATAGGTATAGCTCAAGGCATGCGTCATAACCAGCATGGCGCCGAAGTCCTTGTCACTAAGAGGTCCCGTTTCCGCCATCCATGCGGAATGGCCAACCTGTGTCGGCACCACAATCATCTCCTGCGGTTTTTCCAGCAGAGGATAATGCACTTGCGCACGATGATAGTCTGCCGTGCCAAGCTGTTCGATCAACTCTTCCGGCAGCTCTTTTGTCATATTGTCAGAATACGAAAGATAAAGCCGGCTTGCCGTAAACAATACGTCCGCATAGCATGTGCAGCGCTCTATGAAGGCATTGATCTCCATATCGTAGTTTTTCAGAAAATTTTGCTTCCAGCGTATGGATTCAAAGCCGAACATATACTCTCGTGCCAGCGCGGCGGCGGAAAAATGTGCTGCCGCCCGTAACATCGCTTCTCCATGCCCACTGTTAATCAGAGCCTGTCGCTGCCCTTCCAGACTTTGCTGCAACAAAGGCAGAATGGCTTCTTTTGTAAAGACGGAACGCTTCATAATCTCCATCAGAAGCTTGACAACCTTATGCAGCTGTTCTTTCAATACGGCGATTCGTACCGTAAACATCGGCTTACACGTTTCCGGTTTATCATGCATCCCATAAGCGTCACATCCAAAGGAAAGAATACCGATATTCATCTTAATCAGGCGCTGCAATTGCCGCAGGCTGTTATTCGCCGTCGGAACCTGTGTCAGCAGTGACGCAAAAAAGGCAACGGAAGGCAGTTCCTGATACCGGATGCCGCCCATTTCAAAATACAGATTGCAGTAAACAATATTGCCGGAAGCCGATGCGTTATATACCATTGCCGGTACATTCCCGACAGTTGCCATTTTCCCTTCTAAAGGAAGCGGATCTTCCGCAAGATCAGCAGGACTTAAATGTGGCAGACATTTCTTGGCTTGCGGGCTGTCAGGTGTTGCCTGCCATTGATCCAACGCTTGGTTGCAAGCAATCACCGCCTGCACCTGCGCATCGCTCCAAGAGGCTTTCATCTTTGCCAGACGTCTTGTTTCCTTTTCAGCCATTTTCTCCGTCAGGGTTTGATCCGGCATGGCAACGACGCATTGTAAGCGCGATGGATCGTTGAACATTTTCTTTACCAGTTCTTCAAAATAGCCTGTGTCCGCCTTTTGGCGAAGCTCTTCATAGTGCCTGCCGCTATTGAGGTAAAGCAGCGGATCGCCATCATAAAGCCAGCTGCGATACGCCTGCTCAGCATAAGTCACTCCGGCCGGTTCCATATTCATGCGATAATGAAACTCCATTCGATTCAAAATTGCCTTTATTTCTTCCTGATCAAATTTTACATTTTTTGCAACTTTCCCCAGGGTATCGAAAAGCGCCTCTTTTGCATCACTGTTAGTGTTACGGAAAACAAGCATCAATACCGGCTGCTGAATATCATCGCCTGCAATGCTCAGTTCCACATCCTGCGCCAGCCCACAGGCCAGAATGGCTTTTGTCAAAATGGCATCGTTATCACCGGTCAATAAAGAAGATATCACCTGCCAAGCCAACAGTTTTTCTACATCCGCATACGTGCCGGCTGTTGCGGCTAAAGCGATCTGGGTGCGATCTTTGTCATCTTCTTCAGAACCGATCGCATAAGGAACGGTATGCGTGGAACCTGCAATTTCTTTTTGTAAGGGGATATCAAAAGAGAACGTCTCTTTCTCATAAGCAGACAAATATTCACGATCCATATGGTCAAGCACCGTATCAATATCCAGATCGCCATCCAGAAAAATACGAGCATTCGACGGATGGTAAAACTTCGCATGTGTTGCCGTCAGTTGTTCATAGGTCAAATCCGGAATATGCTCCGGATCGCCACCGCTGACAAAGCGATAGCACGTATCCGGAAATAACATGCGGCTGGCTTCATTGATCAGGGTTTCATCCACATTGGCAAAAGCGCCTTTCATCTCATTGAAAACAACCCCTTTATAGATTGGCTGTGCCAAAGGATCGCGCAATTCATAGTGCCAGCCTTCCTGATAGAAGATATTTGGGTTCTGCCTGACGGATGGATGAAATACAGCATCAAGGTATACATCCATCAAATTCAGAAAATCTTGTGGATGACGTGAGGATACCGGGTAAATGGTCTTATCCGGATATGTCATGGCATTCAAAAATGTCTGTAGACTTCCTTGTAAAAGATCAACAAACGGTTCGCGAAGCGGATATTTTTTTGAACCTTCCAGAACGCTGTGTTCAATGATATGAAATACGCCGGTATCGTCAGATGGTATCGTTTTAAAACCGATACAAAATGTTTTATTGTCCTCTTTCCGGTACAGCCATGCCAACTGTGCACCTGTTTTTTCATGTGTCATTTCATAAAGTGTTCCGGCCGCATCTTCAACCGGACGCACACGATTGATGAGAAAGCCGTGCAGATGATCCCCAACCTGTAATTGCATATGCTTTTCCTCCGGAATCAGTTTACCACAAACAATCCTGATGCCATGTACAATAGATACGCATATATTAAGGAGAGCTCATGTTACGTGTGGAAGTGCATACATCCGTTTCAAAGCCGGACGATCCGATTGAAAAGGCGATACGACAATTTCATATCCGCTCTTGTGATGTTCTTGGCGCTGAACTTTATCGGCGCTCATTGGATGCACGGTCGAAACGGTCGGCTATATTTGTGGATCTGATTGATTTTGAGCTGGCGAATGAAAAAAACTATGCGCATAAAATTAAAAATTCTCGTCTTGTGCATCCGTTTCATTATTCTTTACCTGATCCCGGTACGGGCCGTCTGGAACATCGTCCGTTGATCATCGGTTTTGGCCCAGCCGGGATAACGGCCGCCTATGCGCTTGCGAAAAAGGGTTATCGCCCGTTGGTTTTAGAACGTGGTCCTACAATCCAAGATCGTAAAAAAGCAGTCGATGCGTTCTGGAAAGGCGGAGCCGTTGATACCGAAGCGAATGTCCAGTTTGGTGAAGGGGGTGCCGGCGCTTTTTCAGATGGAAAGCTGACGACACGCGTCAAGGATCCGCGAGTACGGCTCATTTTGGATGCTCTTGTTCTTGCGGGTGCTGATCCGTCCATTGTCTGGACGCACCATCCCCATATTGGTACCGATGCGCTTATCGGTATAAACGAAAACATCCGCCATGCCATTGAGAATATGGGTGGGGAAATCCGCTTTTCATCGCGTGTAGAGGATATTCTTGTGCATAAGGGCTCTATACAAGGTGTACGTCTTTCTTCCGGTGAAGAAATCGTGGCCAATGCCATTATTCTGGCAATCGGTCATTCGGCAAGAGATACAATGCATATGCTGGCAACAAAGCCCGATCTGATTTTGGCACCCAAGAACTTTGCGGTCGGTGTTCGGGTTGAACATTTGCAGTCCTTTATCAATCAGCAACAATATCGAAACATTGAAAATATCGAAAATCTGCCGGCGGCGGAATATCATCTGGCGCATAGAGCTGCCAACGGGAAAGGTGTATATTCCTTTTGCATGTGTCCGGGCGGCTATGTTGTGGACGGCTCTTGTATGCCGGATACGATTGTAACGAATGGAATGAGTTATGCTTCCAGAAATGGGCGGCAGGCAAACAGCGCAATTGTCGTACAAGTTGATCAGACGGATTTCGGTGAAGAGCTATTCAGCGGAATGGATTTTCAGGAAATTTTAGAACATAAAGCCTGGATGGTCGGCAAAGGAAAGGCCCCTGCTCAACGTATCGCCAATTTTCTTGATCCTGCCTTAAAGAACTTGCCGGAAGAAGTCATACCGACCTTTCCACGGCAGACAACGCTGACCGACATGCATGCGTTGTTCAATCCGGCGATAGCAACGGCTTTGCAGGATTTTTTTCAATATACAGAAAAAATCTGGCCGGGGTTCTCACTTGGCAATGGAATGATGACAGGGGTGGAAACGCGAACATCTTCACCGATTCGTATCCTTCGTGATCGGAATACTTTAGAGGCAGGTATTAAAGGGCTGTGGCCGGCTGGTGAAGGGGCAGGATTTGCGGGCGGCATTGTTTCAAGTGCCATTGATGGTCTGAAATGTGCGGAGGAAATCATCCGGCGTTATGCGCCAAGAGAAAATGAATAAAGCATAAAGATACTTAGGATGAATTATAGCCATCACTTTAAATAAATCATTTTCGACAAGGTATAAAAATAAAGCCGCAACGCAACCCATGCGAAGGTTTCATGCGGCTTTACAACACTCCATGGTGAGCGCTAAGGGACTCGAACCCATGACCCCTTCCACGTCAAGGAAGTGCT
>CAUTVM010000015.1:0-26174 GCA_963541855.1 uncultured Erysipelotrichaceae bacterium | reverse complement strand
TCGGTCTAAACTAGAATATATTCCAGGAGGATAAAAACATTATGGCTAAGGAACATTTCGACCGTTCGTTGGAACATGTTAACATCGGAACTATCGGTCACGTTGACCATGGTAAGACGACATTGACAGCGGCAATCACAAAGTATCTCTCTGAGCATCCGGAGGCGGGAAAGGCTAAGTTTGAGGATTATTCCGAGATTGACGGCGCCCCGGAGGAACAGGCACGTGGAATTACGATTAATTCCGCACATGTTGAATATCAGACATTGAAGCGCCACTATGCGCATGTCGACTGCCCGGGGCATGCGGACTATGTCAAGAACATGATCACCGGTGCGGCGCAGATGGATGGTGCGATTCTTGTTGTTGCAGCAACAGACGGACCGATGCCGCAGACGCGTGAGCACATTCTTCTTTCGCGTCAGGTCGGTGTTCCTAAGATCGTTGTATTTCTGAATAAGTGTGATATGGTTGACGATCCGGAATTGATTGATCTTGTCGAGATGGAAGTACGTGATCTTTTGACGGAGCATGGATTTGACGGTGAGAATGCACCGGTAATTCGCGGTTCTGCTTTGAAGGCGCTGGAAGGTGATGAGAAGTGGACACCGGCAATCAAGGAGCTTCTTGATGCGATAGATACATATATTCCGACGCCGGTTCATGAGAATGACAAGCCGTTCTTGATGGCGGTTGAGGATGTCTTTACGATTTCCGGTCGTGGTACTGTCGCAACGGGTCGTGTTGAGCGCGGTATGATTCATCCGAATGATGAAGTGGAGATTGTTGGTCTGCGTCCGACGCAGAAGACGGTTGTCACTTCGCTTGAAATGTTCCGCAAGATGTTGGATTTCGCGGAGGCGGGCGATAATATCGGTGCTCTGCTTCGTGGTGTAAACCGTGATCAGGTTGAGCGCGGACAGGTTCTGGCTAAGCCGGGTTCCGTTACGCCCCACAGCGAGTTCAAGGCGCAGGTTTACGTTTTGAAAAAGGAAGAGGGCGGTCGTCATACGCCGTTTGTTTCAAATTATCGTCCGCAGTTCTACTTCCGTACAACGGATGTAACCGGCGTCATTACCCTTCCGGAAGGAACGGAGCTTTGCATGCCGGGTGATAACGTCGTCATGGATGTTAAACTGTTGGCTCCGATTGCTTTGGAAAACGGAACAAAGTTCTCTATTCGTGAAGGCGGCCGTACGGTCGGCTCCGGCTCGGTTACGGAAATCATCAAGTAATTGAAAAACACGAAAACTCTCTGTCAAGTAATGATGGAGAGTTTTATTTTTGCTTTTCAGATCTGTGATAGTTCTACGCCTTTTGCCTAAGCTTCTTACTTTTATTTTCTTTACCGATTATAATTTAAGGAAAATGTGGATATTGAAGTTTATTGTTATGCAATGAGAAGAAATTCAGGCTATTAAATGAGTGGAGAATATCTTAAAAGGCACGAACAGGAGAGGATCTAATAAGAAGATTATGAAATATATAGATGCAGATCTGGCAAGGAAATTTGAATTTTACAACTATGGTCATTCTTTAGAGATTTTACACGAGTCATTTTCAGAGGAATGGAAAGAAGTGCAGGATTGCCTTAGAAAGTTTTAACTTTCTTTAGAAGATATTAAAAAGGCAGGTGGAAACGAATCACCTGTTCCAAAGAAATTTGACGATATTCTTTATCCATATGGATGGTGAGAAATTCGCATATCCGGAGATTTAATTGTGAAGAAATATCCGTGTCAAATAGAACAGCGCCGAGGCAGATTTGCCGATGAACCTTATGAGGTTGAAACAATCGCCGGATATATAGATGGTCACAATATTGACTTTTTGAAAAATAAAGTTGCGTTTGATCTGGAATGGAACAGCAAAGATCAGACATTTGATCGTGATTTACTTGCTATGAGAACTTATTTTGATTGTGGGCTTATAGACGTAGGCATTATTGTCACAAGGGCGGAAGAATTGAATGATATATTCAAGCAGGAAAAGGACGATCAGGGACAATTCTTGATAAAAAAATATGGGGCAAGTACGACATGGATAGGGAAATTGGCCTATCGTCTTGATTCCAGAAGAAATGGCGGTTGTCCGCTTCTTGCGATCGGTATCAGAAAGGAGTGTGTAGAAGGATATGGGAAATTTGAATCGTACAATTCAAAATTTAAAAAATTTTACAAAGGGTAAAAAATACAACACCATTTATGCTGATCCGCCATGGCAGTTTCAAAATAGAACGGGTAAAGTTGCGCCGGAGCATAAGCGATTAACAAGATATGAAACAATGACGGTTGAAGAGATCAAAGAACTTCCTGTTGAAAGTTTTACTGATGATAAAGCACAATTATACCTTTGGGTTCCAAATGCATTACTTCCAGAAGGTCTTGCTGTTATGGACGCTTGGGGATTTGAATATAAGACTAATTTTATCTGGGAAAAAATCAGAAAAGACGGACAGCCGGATGGCCGCGGAGTGGGATTTTACTTCAGGAATGTTACCGAGATCATATTATTTGGAATTAAGAAGAAAAGTGCGCCAAACAGAACGCTTGCGCCTGCCCGGTCACAGGTAAATATTCTGCGGGCAATAAAAAGAGAGCATAGTCGAAAACCGGATGAAATCATTCCGATTATTGAAGCTTGCAGCGCTGAGCCAAGAATAGAATTATTTGCAAGAGGCGATCGTGAAGGCTGGGATATGTGGGGAGATCAGGCGGATGCTTCTTATGAACCGACATGGAACACATATGCAAATCATACTGTTTCGCAAAGACTGCAAGATCAAAAAAATTAAGAGAATTGTGTACGCTCAATCAATCAGAGTACGTGTCTTTTGGAAAGGGGATTGTTTTTCAAGTGCGCTTTGTCATATTCTATTTTACATTATTGTTTTAATGGAAAATGAATTTAAAAAGCATTCCTTTATAGGTTTCCATCGGATTATCGATGTGCCTTTACTTGAAATATCTGTCTTCCTTTTTACGAATTGATCGGGTAGTATCAAACAGTAAAAATGGAACTATTTAACGATAGCCATTTGCTTGATAAATGAAACTTAGGAGGCAAGGACTTTATTGATCGTTTTCTTAAAACTGTAATAATGAAAGAGTGTTGATTTTTGAAAAGTGAATTGAAATATATTTAGACAATGTCATATGCCGAGGATCTAATCAAAGAAATCAACAGCTACATCAACTGCTGTTGTATTGAACGAATCAAATCTAAACTTGGAGGAATAAACCCTCCAGAATATAGAAGGAGGTTAGGATTTGCAATCTAAAAGATATACGCGTATCTAATCCATAATGTATGAAAAAACCAAAAAAGAATATAGAAAATATCATAAATATCATAAAAATAAATCAGCAAAGAAATAAAGTAGTGGAATTGTTTGAAGATTATCAGGCAATAGTCAGCTTTAGAAATAGATTTAATAGAATGAAGAAAAATCCATACAAAAAAACCATAAAAGGGTTGCTTATAGTGATTTTTATTTTTTTTACATATGCAATAGGTGCTATTTTTTTTAAAAAAGATACTGTAATGGTTGTCACTGGATGGATCATAACTTTATCTATAACTATATATCTTAAGATAAAATGTGAAATAAACTCGGAAAATCTCAATAAATATCAGGAAGAAATGACTAGCAGTATGGATAATGAAATTTGTAAATTATTAACTGAAAAAGGTATTGATTCTACGAATATTAAAGTTGTTATTAAGTATTTTACAGCAAAATTAGAATATGTGAATTCTGCTCATATAGTATATAAAGAATTTCCAGTTTTAAGTTCTGTTTCAAAATTTGGATCGAATTTAGTTTTCTTACTATTAGGTATTATGATTCCCGGCATTATAAAAGAAAAGATTTATCAAAATAAAATTCAGATATATGCAATGCTCATAGTAGGGATAATAGGCATTGCAGTTTTCATAGTTGCAATAAACATATATGCCTATATGAACAGAAAAAATACATATTTAGACAGAGAAAGACAATTAGTGATAGATTTGAAAAGGATCGATTTATTGAATAAGCTTGACTTAATAGATAATCCAAAATCTTGTAGGGGTTTAAGAGAACGGAAAATGAAAAGATCTATGGCATGAAGAAGACAGTCACCCAAGCTATAGAGCGTTTCATAAACCACGTGTAACTATCATTTGCTGTATGAAAAAGGATCAACAAATTGTTATTGAAATAGTACAGAGTTCTTATCCGAAAATGGTCAAAATAAAAGGATTCGTCAGAAATTTTAATCAGTACATGAAGTTTTTGATTAAAGTTTTCTTCCAATATATTGCTCTGACAGCGTTTGTTATAAGACGTCTAAAAACTGTTGACTATTCGGACATCAGCCTACATAAATTTTAGGGCCTGCCCTAAGGTATGAAAAAAGAACCATAATTTTGCCCTTATGGAATTTTAAAAGGGCACAAAACCCTACACAGTTTTAGAACGTCATTAAATAAATGTATGATGTACAGATAAATATAAAAAATTTAGAGACGTAAAACAGTTGAAAGCAAATCACGAAAACCTCTATGATATAGAAAACAAGAGAGGTATGAATATGAATTATCTGCAACGCGCGTTTGCCTATGTAAAACGGCGGATGGCAAAAACAATTCTTTTGATGATTACTTTTTTTCTGATCGGCAATCTGGTCATCCTCGGACTTGGCATTTCACAAGCTGCTGAAAATGCGAAAATCATGACGAGAAAGTCGATGCGAGCCGTCGTCAGCTATGAAGTTGATTACAATAAATATTATGAATATGTCGATTCACTGACCGATCAGGATGAAATTGAAGCTGCCTATCGTAACTGGCCCAAGCTGTCTGCACAGGTGGCATCGGAATTATCGAAAGATCAGCGGGTCAAGGCATTCAATTATATGATCAACAGACCGGCGTACAGCATCAATTTTGAAAATGTGCCGTTGGGAAATGAAAATGAAAAAAGCAATGGCAGTTATACGGATGATAATGGCAATGAAATTCAGTACCGTGATCCGAATATCATGTTGTATGCCAATTATTATCCAAACATGATTGAAATGGAAGATGGAACTTTTACGCTGGAAAGCGGTAAATATTTTACGCAGAGCGATATTGATTCCGCAGCGAAAGTCGTATGTATTACGAAAGAATTGGCGGAACAAAACAATCTGCATGTCGGCGATACCATCAATCTTTCAACCATGGATCCTTCCTCGCTGAAAAATATGGAAAACGAAGGACAGGACGTAGGGGCATTGACATTGGATTTGGAAATCTGCGGCATTTATTCTACGGTCAAAGAAATGGATACTTCGGATGAGCGGTTCAAATGGGCATCTCCATATGAATCACCAAAGAACATTGTCTTATTGCCGATGACGACTTTAATCAACTGTACGCAGGCCATCAACAGTGTTCAACGCACGCTGCATCCCGACTGGTATACAGATGAGGATTTTGAAAGACTGCAAGATCAAGAGATACAGCCTACGACCGTTGTCTATCTATTGGATGACCCGCTGAATGTAGAGGCGTTTGTATCGGAACATGAAGGAGAACTGAGCGATTATACGAAGCTGAATGCAAACGATGAAACGTTTAAAAAGTTGGCGCGGCCGTTGGATACGATGAGCTTCTTCTCCAATATTGTTGTGTGGATTGTGGTGATCAATGCGGTTGTCATCATTTCGCTGGTAACCGCACTGACCTTGAAAACGCGAGAATATGAAATCGGCGTCTTACTGGCAATGGGCGTTTCGAAAATAAAGGTGGTCATGCAGCTGTTTATGGAATTGTTCGCCATTGCCATTATCGGCTTTACGCTGGCGGTTGCGTCAGGATCTTTGATGGCCGGTAAAGTGGGTGATCAGGTGCTGAATTATCAGACAGCCAGTGATGCCCAATCTGACACTCCGGATCAGTATGAAGATACCTATTATTATTCCGATTATGGTTTCGGCAGTTCCGACTATTTCACGCGGATATCACAAGAGCAGATGCTGGCACAATATCATGTGTCGGTATCCCCTCTTCTGATCGGGGAAATCTATCTGCTGGGCACGGTGGTTGTTCTGGTGTCCATTGTGATTCCTTCCTTTATGATTATGCGTCTGAATCCGAAACAGATTCTTTTGGAACAAAATTAGGAGGCGGAAATGAGCGCGATTCTAGAATTGGATAATCTGCATTATGGCTACATTGACGGGCAGTATAAACGTGAAATTCTGAAAGGATTGTCCTATCAGTTTGAAACCGGAAAATTTTATACAGTTTTGGGTCCGTCAGGTTCCGGCAAGACGACGTTGTTGTCGATTATGGCCGGTCTGGATAAACAGGAATCCGGAACGGTTCTCTATGAAGGGGAAGATATTGCCAAAATGGGTTTGTATAAGTATCGTCGTAATAAAGTTGGCGTTGTCTTCCAGTCATACAATCTGATCAGTTATTTGACGGGCCTTGAAAATATCATCATGGCAATGACGGAAACGGATAATAAGCTGCCGGGCAATCATAAGGAACTGGCATATGCCTTATTGAATATGGTCGGCATTGTACAGACGAAAGCCGATCGCTTGGTAACGCATCTTTCAGGCGGAGAGCAGCAGCGTATTGCGATTGCCCGTGCGATTGCAAAAAATGAAGATCTCATCTTTGCGGATGAGCCGACCGGTAACTTAGATACGGAAACGGAGCAGGAAATCATCAAGCTGTTTCAGATGCTGGCGGAGCGGTATGACAAGACAATTATTGCCGTGACGCACTCAAATGAAGTGTCGATGTTGTCGGATCACAGGGTATATTTGAAAAATGGTATTCTTTCGGAACAGCCATGAACGGTAATGTGATCAATCTTTGTTCGTGACAGTTGTATCGTTCCCTGTATTCTCCGAGATTGCATCCGGCGTACTGCCGAAATATCCGCGAAAAATGACTCGGGGATGAAAAGCCAAGATACAGGCCGATGGTTGCTGAGGATTTTCCGGAATAGTGGAGAAGGCGCTTTGCCTCCTCCGTTTTTTCCTGAAGAATGAAGTCTGTCAGGGATTGCCCACTTTCCTGCTTGAACTTGGCTGACAGATAAGGTCGGATTATGTACATTTTCTCTGCCTTAATCGACGCAGAAATGTGGTGCTGGATATAGTTCCGTATCGACAGCACCAGCTCCGTGGATTGCTTCCCACGCCGAATTCGCTCTACCCGTTCCGTGAATGCCAAAAGCATATGATATTGAAGATGGGTTAATTGACTTGGTGTGTTGAGAAGCTCCGCCTTTTGAATGAAGGCGTCGCTAAGAAAGAAAGCATTTTCCACATTCATGCCACCACGAATGGCTGCCCGCAAGACCAGAGCTATTGAAACCACGAAGGTGTTTTTGATCTGCCGGAGTTGATTCACTGCCAAGGTGCCGTCCCGAATAGCGGGAGCGAGGAAAGCCACCGCTTCATGGCGGCACAATCACCTTTGTATGCCATATGAAAAAGCTACCGATCGGCATCGAAGGAGTTGTGGGCGTTTGGATGCTCTGGGCATTTGATATGTTCCATTCTTAAGCAAATAAGTTTTTATTATTCCGCTTTTCTATCCGAAAGGAAGTATATCGGCTTATACGTTACAGTTCTTTTTTCAATACGTGTTTAAAGAGGTAATATTTTATGATTTTGCCATAAATGAGAATCATCAGTAAATACAGCAGTGTGTAAGATACGACACTCAACAGTAAGGATAAATTAAATAATTTGTCTATTTTATTGAAAATAATAAGTGCAGTGCCGGGAATTAAAAATAATATACAAGCCATTATTTTAAATATGATCCGTTTATCTTCAGCGACATAATACGTATGATCCATAAAAGAAAATGTATTTGAGGTTTGGCTTAGAAAAGTAAATAAAGCAATATATAGTCTTAAGTTTTCAATCATAGAAGATAGTTAAAAGTTTCAGAATCAATCACACACGAAGAATCGGCATATAACTTTCATCCGTTAATGAAGTAGAATCAACTCTTTCAAATTTTTTGAACAGTAGATCCTGCCTACCTTTCATGTGCTCATTTTTCTGTTACTTTCACCATCATTCTAACTAAAATGTGATGTTTTTCAACTTAAAAATAGTACCATCTTGGAGCATTAGTCCTTGATAGCACTACTTCTGAACAACTTATTTCCACTTTATTTTTTATCGCTCTGAAGTGGAATTTAACTTTTCACTTGGGCGATGTAATTTCCGCCTTAGAAATTAAGAAAAAGGCTTGCAATGCGGTTTTTATGATGATACGATAGTCGGGCACTCGCGTAGACATGGGAGATTGCCGGCACGCTGATAGGCGTTGTCACAGTCGAGGCGTGATAACCGGGGAACTCACATCGAGCGATCCGCATGTGCGGAGTGAAATAGAGGAGGAAAATTTCATGGCAAAGAATTCTGTGAGAATTCGCTTGAAGGCTTACGAAAACAGAAGCCTGGACGCCGCCAGCAAGAAAATTGTCGAAACGGCAAACAACCATGGCGCAAAGAAGATTGTCGGGCCGGTTCCATTACCGACGGATCGGGAAGTTATTACCGTATTGCGCGCTGTTCACAAGTACAAGGACGCGCGGGAGCAGTTCGAGATTCGCACACACAAACGGTTAGTTGAGATTATCGGTCCAAGCGCAGAGACGATCGACGCATTAAGCAGACTGGATCTGCCCAGCGGCGTTGATATCGAGATCAAGCTTTAAGAGAAAGGAACCGGGTGATAAAAGATGAAAGGTATCTTAGGACGTAAGCTCGGTATGACGCAGGTCTTCACGGTAGACGGGAATCTGATTCCGGTCACGGTCATTGAAGTGAAGCCTAATGTTGTACTGCAGAAAAAAACAAAAGAGATAGACGGCTATGAAGCACTGCAGCTTGGCTATGAAGATGTAAAAGAAAGCCGCAGCACAAAACCGGCGATCGGACACGCCAAAAAAGCGGGCACCGGGCCGAAGAAGTATCTGCGCGAGTTTCCGGCTGATGCAGAAATGAATTTTAATGTCGGTGACGCCGTCAAGGCTGATCTGTTTGCGGCGGGAGATGTGGTGGATGTCACCGGCACCTCCAAAGGCCACGGATACGAGGGCGTCATTGTCCGCAACAACGGTGCGATGTCGCCGAAATCGCACGGCGCCTCCAGAAACAAGCGCCATATCGGCTCATTAGCAACAAACGGACGCAACAACGGTGTCGTCAATAAAGGCGCACCGATGCCCGGCCAGGAAGGCGGCTTTACAACAACCAATCAGGATTTGACGATTATTAAGGTTGATGCGACAGAAGGCTACATCATGGTCAAGGGAAATATTCCCGGTCCGCGCAAGGGATTGGTTGCTATTCGTACAACTGTCAAACCGGTCAAGAAAGTCAAGGTGGAAGAACTGATTTCCTATGCCGGAGCTTCGGTACAGGAAGAATTGAATAAGGTTGCCGCGACGATCAATGAAGAACAGGCCGAAAAAGCAGCTGCCGATGCGGCTATTGAAGAGGCGAAGAAGAAGGCAGCCAGCGCCGCTCGCAAAGGAAACTAAGGAGGAGCTGAAAAATGGCAAAGATTGATGTTTACAGCCGAGACGCCAAGGCCGTTAAAACGGTCGAGCTCAATGACGCGGTATTTGCGATTGAGCCGAATCAGCAGGCAATGTATGACGCGGCCCTCTGCTATCTGGCCGGAATCCGTCAGGGAACACACAGCACTCTGACGCGCTCATATGTTTCCGGAACAGGCCGCAAACCATTCAAGCAGAAAGGTACCGGCCGTGCTCGCCAAGGTTCGACACGTGCGACACAATGGAGACACGGAGCGATCGCCTTCGGCCCGCATCCGCGAAAATATGGATTTAAAATGAATCGAAAAGTACGTCAGCTTGCTTTGCGTTCAGCATTAAGCGAGAAAATGCGGGACAGCAGTCTGACCGTGATTGAGAATTTAAGTTTTGAAGAAATCAAGACGAAGCAGGCGGTTGCCCTGCTTAAGGCATTCGGCTTTGAGCGCAAGACGCTTCTGGTCGCCGACAGTTCGGAAGATTATGACAATGCATATATGGCTTTCCGTAATATTCCGAATGCTCTGGTTGTCGATGTACGTGGACTAAATGTATATGACATCATGAATGCTGACCGTCTGGTCTTCACACAGAAGGCGGCCGAAACCGCCGGGGAGGTATTTGCATAATGTCGGCTCGTGATATCATTATCCGCCCGATTGTCACCGAAAAGAGCATGCGTCTCAACAGCGAAGAGCATAAAGTGACATTCGAAGTGGCCAAAGGCGCAAACAAAACAGAAATCGCGCAGGCAATTCGCGAAATCTACGGATTCTCTCCGGTCAAAGTCAACGTCATCAACGTTGCGCCGAAAAAAAAGCGGGTCGGCCGCTATGCCGGCAAGACGGCAGCTGTCCGCAAGGCGATTATCCGCTTACCGCAGGATCAGGATATTGATCTGTACGAGGAAGCGAAGTAAAGGTTTAAATCTATCGGAGGAATATCGCTATCTCCGGATATAAGCGAAAGGAATGAAGAAAAGAAATGGCAATTATCAAATATAAGCCGACAACCAATGGCCGCCGTAATATGAGCACCTTGGATCTGTCAGAGCGGATTACAAAATCCAAGCCGGAAAAAAGTCTGCTTGCACCGAAGAAAAGCAAAGGAGGCCGCGGCAATACGGGCCGCATCACGACCCGGCATCAGGGCGGCGGCGTCAAGCAGAAGTACAGAATCATTGATTTCAAGCGCAATAAAGATGACGTTCCGGCAAAGGTGGCGGCGATCGAATACGATCCAAACCGTACCGCAAATATCGCCCTGCTTCATTATGCAGACGGCGAAAAGCGCTATATCTTGGCGCCGGGCGATCTGCACGTCGGAATGACGGTGGTTTCCGGCAAGGCGGCAGATATCAAGGTCGGTAACGCGATGGAGCTCAAGTCCATGCCGGAAGGTACGTTTGTTCATTGCGTCGAACTGTTCCCGGGCAAGGGCGGCCAGATGGCTCGCTCAGCCGGCTGTTCGGCACAGATTCTCGGCTTTGACGGCCCTTATGCAACATTGCGTTTGAGCTCTGGAGAAATTCGCAAAGTTCGCGCAAACTGCCGGGCGACAATCGGTGTGGTCGGCAACGCGGACTGGGCATTGGTCAATATCGGGAAAGCCGGCCGTAATCGCTGGCGGGGAATTCGTCCGACCGTTCGCGGTTCGGTTATGAACCCGGTTGATCATCCGCATGGCGGCGGCGAAGGCAAACAGCCGATCGGCCGTAAGTCGCCGATGACGCCATGGGGTAAGAAAGCGATGGGCGTTAAGACGCGTAAACATAAGAAACAAAGTGACGCTCTGATCATGACACGCCGGAATGGCAAGTAAGCTGAAAGGAGAGAATGAAAAATGTCCAGAAGCATTAAGAAAGGCCCGTTCTGTGACGCCAGCCTGATGAAGAAGGTCGAAGCGCAGAATAAGGCGAACAAGCATGATGTCATCAAGACATGGTCCCGCCGTTCAGTGATCTTCCCGAGTTTCGTATCGCATACGTTTGCGGTTCATAACGGCAAAGAACACATTCCCGTCTATGTGACGGAAGATATGGTCGGTCATAAACTTGGCGAATTTGTACAGACGCGTAAGTATGGCGGACATGGCGATGCGAAAGTTGTTTCGGCATCCGCCGCGTCGGCAGCGCCGACAAGCGGTGACAAGAAGGCGTAAGAGAGGAGAGCGAACATGGAAACAAAAGCAACCGCAAAGACTGTTCGGGTAACTCCCCGCAAAGCACGTCTTGTCCTGGACCTTGTCAGAGGAAAGTCTATTGACGAAGCCCAGGCAACATTACAGTTCATGCCGAATCAGGCAGCATCCGTTATTTCCAAGGTGATTAAAAGTGCAGCGGCAAATGCCGTTCATAATCACCAGATGGACGCCGATAAATTATTCGTCAAGGCTTGCTATGCGGATGAAGGCGTCGTCATGAAACGCTTCATGCCGCGGGCAAAAGGCAACGCCGCGCAGATCCTGAAGAGAACGAGCCACATCACGGTTGTGGTTTCGGATGAAAGATAAGGGGGAAGATCAAGAATATGGGACAGAAAGTTAGTCCGATCGGCATGCGTGTCGGTATTATCCGCGACTGGGAGTCCAGATGGTATGCCGATAAGGCCGATTATGGTGATCTTCTGAATGAAGATGTACGCATTCGTAAAGAACTGGAAAAGACGCTGAAAGATGCGTATATCAGTCGTATTGAAATTGAGCGTACCGGTAAAAAAGATGTAAAAGTAGTTGTTCGCTGCGCACGGCCGGGCGCTATTGTCGGCAAGGATGCAAACGGCAAGGATAAAATGGTCGGCCTCAAGAATTTGGTAACCAAGCTGACCAAAGGCAAGCATGTCAAAATCGACGTGGTTGCCATTGCCAATCCGGATCTGGATGCCAATCTTGTTGCGCGTAAGATCTGCGAGCAGCTGGAAGCGCGTCAGTCTTTCCGTATTGCGCAGAAAAAAGCGATGCAGTCATCCATGCGTGCTGGCGCCAAGGGTATAAAAACACTGGTATCCGGTCGTCTTGGCGGAGCGGAAATCGCGCGCAAAGAAGGATATTCACAAGGGAATGTTCCGCTGCATACATTACGCAGTGATATTGATTATGCCTGCCGTGAAGCGCAGACAACATATGGCAAACTGGGCGTCAAGGTATGGATTTGCCGTGGCGAAGTTCTGCCGGGCAAGATGGTGGAAGAACCCAAGGCTCCGGAAAATCGTTTCAGCCGTGATCGCAAGGGAGGCCGTGGAAACGGCCGCGGCAGACGGTTTGACCGTACCGCTCGTCCTGCTGCGGATAAGCCAAGCGAAGCGGCAAAGGCTGAAGCTCCTGTGGAAGGAGGGAACAACTGATGTTAATGCCGAATCGAACAAAATGGAGACGCAATCATCGCATCTCTTATGAAGGGAAATCTAAAGCCGGCACCAAGCTGGCCTTCGGACAGTATGGAATTGTTGCGGATGAGGGCGGCTATTTAAGCTCCAATCAGCTTGAGGCCGCACGTATCGCCATGACGCGTTATATGGATCGCGGCGGCAAGGTGTGGATCAAGGTATTCCCGCAGTTAGCACGGACAAAGAAGCCTCTGGAAGTCCGTATGGGCTCGGGTAAAGGTGCTCCGGATCATTGGGTCGCGGTTGCGCAAAAGGGTCGTATCCTCTTTGAGATCGGCGGCGTTGATGAGGCGGTTGCTCGGGAAGCGTTGCGTTTAGGCGCCAACAAACTGAGCGTCAAGACCCGCTTTGTGAAGAAAGAGGAGGCCAAGTAAACATGAACGTTAAAGAAATCAGAAACATGAGTAACGAAGAACTTGGCAAAGAGATACTCTCGTTACAGGAAGAGCTCTACAAATTGCGCTTTGCTCAGGCAACGGGTTCGCTGGAGAATCCTGCCCGCATGCGCGAAATCCGCAAGACGATCGCTCGTATCAAAACGATTCAGACCGAGCGGACGATGGCGGAACATGCGGAGTAAAGGAGAAGGGAACATGGAAGAAAGAAACAAGCGTAAGGTATTGCGCGGTGTCGTTGTTTCAGACAAGATGGATAAGACGATCGTTGTCGAACTGGACACGACGAAGAGCCATCCTTTATATGGCCGGCATGTAAAATATTCGGTTAAATTCAAGGCGCATGATGAGAAGAATGAGGCGAAAATCGGTGATGTCGTTGAAATCATGGAAACGCGTCCGCTTTCCAAAGATAAGCATTTCCGTTTAGTCCGCATCATTGAAAAGGCAGTCGTACTGTAAGGCACAGAAGGGAGAGTAAGCAATGATTCAGAATGAAAGCAGACTGAAAGTCGCTGACAATACCGGTGCCCGTGAATTGCTGGTTATCCGCTGCCTGGGCGGTTCAAGACGCAAGAGCGCGACAATCGGTGATGTGGTGGTTTGTGCCGTCAAGGCGGCAATTCCTAACGGAACCGTAAAGCAGGGACAGGTTGTCAAGGCGGTTATTGTCCGTACGGCGTATGGCATCCAGCGTCCTAACGGCAGCCTGATCAAATTTGATGATAATGCGGCCGTCATTATTAAAGAGGATAAGACACCGACCGGAACACGTATCTTTGGACCGGTTGCGCGTGAACTTCGTGACAAGGGCTATATGAAGATCGTTTCCCTTGCACCTGAGGTGTTATAAGGAGACGTCGAATGAAAATTAAAACTGGCGATAAGGTAAAGGTGATCAGCGGTCACTACAAGGGAAGCGTGGCGGAAGTCAAAGCGGTGGATCCTGCGCATCATAAGGTCATCGTTGAAGGCGTCAATATGATCAAGAAGTCACAGAAGCCGACGCAGGCAAATCCGGAAGGCGGCATTATTGAGCGGGAAGCGGCCATCGACGTTTCAAACGTTATGTTCTATGACGAAAAGACAAAGACGGCATCTCGTCTTGGCATCCGCATGGATGGCGATAAGAAAGTCCGCTATATGAAAAAAGGCGGCAAGGAGATCAAGGAGGGCAAGAAGAAATGAATCGTTTGATGAAAAAATATAACGATACGGTTCGTGGAGCTCTCATGAAGGAATTTGGATATACGTCCGTCATGGCGTGTCCGAAACTGGAGAAAGTCGTTCTGAATATGGGTGTCGGCGATGCCATTGCCAATCCCAAAGCGTTGGAAGAAGCAGTGGCGGAACTGATGCAGATTTCCGGTCAAAAACCGGTCATTACCAAGGCGAAGAAATCCATTGCGAACTTCAAGCTTCGTGAAGGCATGGCGATCGGCACCAAGGTTACGCTGCGCGGTGTGCGGATGTATGATTTCCTTGATAAGCTGTTCAATATTGATCTGCCGCGTGTCCGCGATTTCCATGGCGTGTCCGCTACGGCATTTGACGGGCGAGGAAATTATACGCTGGGCGTCAGAGAACAGCTGATTTTCCCGGAAATCAATTTTGATAAAGTGAACAAGGTTCGCGGTCTGGATGTTGTCATCGTCACGACCGCACGGACGAATAAGGAAGCATATGCGCTTCTGGCGCAGATGGGCATGCCGTTTGAAAGGAAGAGTGCTTAATCCATGGCGAAGACATCAATGAAGATTAAAGCGGCGCGGAAAGCAAAATTTTCTACGCGCGCCTATACCCGCTGTCAGCGTTGCGGCCGCCCGCATTCTGTACTGAGCAAGTACAAGATCTGCCGCATCTGCTTCCGTGAGCTTGCCTATAAGGGTGAGATTCCGGGTGTCAAGAAGGCATCCTGGTAAGAAGAAGGAGGAACATACATATGAACATGACAGATCCTATCGCTGATATGCTCACCCGCATCCGTAATGGAGTCGGAGCGCGCATGGAGACAGTTGATATTGTTCCTGTTTCAAAAGTTAAAACGGAAATCGCGCGCATTCTGAAAGAGGAGGGCTATATTGCCAACTATGCTTTCAGCGGCGAGGGAGTTGAACGCAAGATGACCGTTACGCTGAAGTATGGAGCGCAAAAGCATCCGGTAATTTCCGGCCTGAAACGGATATCCAAACCGGGACTGCGCGTATATGCAAAAGAAAACAATATTCCCAAGGTTCTCAACGGACTGGGGATAGCCATTATTTCAACCAGTGAAGGCATGATGACCGACAAGAGTGCACGCAAGAAGCACACGGGCGGTGAAGTGATTGCCTACATCTGGTAATCAGGAAAGGAAAATCACAGAATGTCACGTATCGGAAAAAAAGCGATTACCATTCCCGCGGGAACCGAAGTGAGTGTAAAGCCGGGGAATGAGGTGACGGTAAAAGGTCCTAAGGGCACGCTGGCGCGGAAGTTCTCGGAACGGATGCGGATCGAGGTCAAGGACGGAACCGTTACCGTTTCCCGTCCCGACGACGAGAAACACACCAAGCAGCTGCATGGAACAACGCGGGCTCTGATTGCCTCTATGATCGAGGGCGTTGATAAGGAATTTACCAAGAAGCTGAAGATTGTCGGTATCGGTTACCGTGCCGCCTTGCAAGGCAAGAAGCTGTCAATGGGACTTGGCTTTTCCCATCCGGTGGATATGATTGTTCCGGATGATGTCAAGGTTACAGTTCCGGACGCCAACACGATCATCGTTACGGGAATTGATAAGCAAAGGGTTGGCGAATTTGCGGCGGAAATCAGGGCAAATAAAAAGCCGGAACCCTATGGAGGCAAGGGTATCCTGTATGAAGGCGAGCATATCATCCGTAAGGAAGGTAAGACTGCCGCTTCCAAGAAGTAACGGGAAGGAGAGAGAAAGATGCTGAAAAAAACAAAGAAAAATGAATTGCGTCTGCGTCGCCATGCGCGTGTCCGCAGAGTCGTCAGCGGGACTTTCGACTGCCCGAGACTGAATGTATTCCGTTCAAATGCGCAGATATATGCGCAGGTGATTGATGATACGGCCGGAAAAACACTCGTATCTTCCAGCTCCCTGGTTTTAAAGCTGGAAAACGGCGGGAATATTGAAGCCGCGAAGAAAGTCGGTGCGGATATTGCGGCCAAGTGTCTGGCGGCGAAGATTGAGACAGTACGTTTTGACCGCGGCGGCTATATCTATCATGGTCGTGTGCGGGCTTTAGCGGATGCGGCACGTGAAGCCGGCCTGAAATTCTGATGGAGAGGGAGAAGAACAAAATGGCAGAAGAGAACAAGCGCGAGCGCAAGCCTTTTAGAAAACCGCGTGAACCGAAAGAGTTCGATGATGTTGTTGTCTCCATCAACCGCGTTTCCAAGACGGTTAAAGGTGGTCGTCGGATGCGGTTTGCAGCATTGGTCGTAATCGGAGATCACAAGGGCCGTATCGGCTTTGGCATGGGGAAGGCCGCGGAAGTTCCGGATGCAATCAAGAAGGCGACGGAAGCGGCAAACAAAAATATATTTGCGGTACAGCTGGTGGAGAATCATCGTACCGTTCCATCCAATGCCTTAGGCAAACATGGGGCAACATCGGTTGTCCTTAAGCCGGCGGCGCCCGGAACCGGTGTTATCGCCGGAGGTGCGGTGCGTTCCATTTTGGAGCTTGCCGGGGTATCGGATGTGTTGAGCAAGGTCATCGGAAGCCGTACAGCGGTCAACGTTGTATATGCGACGCTCAACGCGCTGCATAGTCTGCGTACGGTTGAAGATGTTGCCAGGTTACGCGATATGAAAGTCGGCGAGATCCGCTAAGAAGGGAGCACGCGATGAAATTAAATGAAATGAAGCCTGCCAAGGGAGCTCGTTTTGTAGCGAAACGAATCGGCCGCGGTCTTGGCTCAGGATGGGGAAAGACATCCGGCAAGGGTCAGAAAGGGCAGAATTCCCGCAGCGGCGGAGGCGTGGCAATCGGTTTTGAGGGAGGGCAGACGCCGGCCTTCAAACGGTATCCGAAGCGCGGATTTACCAATTTTACCCGGAAGGAATATGCCATTGTGAATGTTGCCGATCTGAATCGTTTTGAGGATGGCGCGACGATTGACTTTGAAGCATTGAAGACGGCGGGACTTGTCAAAAAAGAACTGGACGGTCTCAAGATTCTGGGCGAGGGCGCTTTGGAGAAGAAGCTGATCGTCAAGGCGAAAAAATTCTCCAAGACGGCGAAGAAAGCGATCGAAGAAGCGGGCGGAACGGTAGAGGTTCTTTAAGATGATACATACGTTCGCCAGCATGTTTAAGAGTAAGGAGATTCGCAAGCGGATCTTCTTCACGCTCGCCATGTTGCTGATCTATCGCATCGGGGCCGCCATTCCCGTTCCCAGCGTAAACAGCGCGGCCTTGTCAGGGCCGATAGCGGATAATTCTATCCTGAGCATGATGAATCTTCTGGGCGGAGGCGCTTTTGAAAAGATGTCGATCTTTGCGCTTGGCGTTTCGCCTTATATCACGGCCAGCATTATTATCCAGCTGTTGTCGATGGATGTCATTCCGGCATTGACGGAAATGACAAAATCCGGTCAGAAGGGGCGTATTGAACTGGATCGGATTACGCGTTATTTTGGCGTCGTTCTGGCCTTTGTTCAGTCGGCTTCCATGGTGTACGGTTTCGATCGGCAATATGGAATTTTGCTGAATTCTTCGCTTGCGACCTATTTGTTTACCGCAACGGTTCTGACCGCCGGAACGATGTTTCTGGTATGGATCGGTGATCAGATCAGTGTCAAAGGCATCGGCAACGGCATTTCCATCATCATCTTTGCCGGCATCGTCAGCAATATTCCGGCTATGTTCGCGCAGGTATTCAATATCGAGGTGGCTTCGGCCGCAAATGGTGCAGAGTTTACCGGCGTTCTGCAGTTTATGCTGTATGTTCTGATGTATCTTGTCATTATCATGGCGGTGGTCATCATGCAGTTGGCAGTTCGCAAAATTCCGATTCAATATTCTTCTGCGGGTGTTTCGCGCGGCAAGGATGTGACGTATTTGCCGTTTAAGATCAATTCGGCTTCTGTTATTCCGGTAATCTTTGCGGGCAGTATTATGACTGCTCCACAGATTGTATTGAGCTTTGTCAATGCGGATGCGTATACCAAAGTTTCCAATTTTCTGAGTCTGCAGCGTCCGATCGGCTTGTCGATTTATGCGCTGCTGACCTTTCTGTTTACATTCTTCTATACGGATCTGCAGATTGATCCGGATAAAGTGGCGGAAAATCTGGGAAAATCGGGAGCGTATATTCCGGGTATTCGTCCGGGAAATGAAACGCGGACTTATTTGCGGAAAGTTCTGCATCGCATCACGGTTCTGGGTGCAGTTGCGTTAACGGTTATTGCGATTCTTCCATATTTATTGCCCATGCTGACAACCTTGCCGTCAAGTGTATCCATCGGCGGTACGGGAATCATCATCGTGGTTGGCGTGGCCATGGAAACGGTTGCGCAATTGAAGGGGCAATTGACCCAGAAGCAGTATCACGGATTCTTGAATGGGTAATTTGAGGAAAGGGCGATGAACATTCTGATCATGGGGCCGGCGGGAGCCGGAAAAGGAACGATGTCTGCGCGTATCAAGAAGGTGTTTTGTATTCCGCATATTTCAACCGGAGACATGCTGCGGGAGAATCTGCGGGAAAAGACGGCTTTAGGACAACAAGCGCAGGCATATATGGAAGCGGGGCGTCTTGTTCCGGATGATGTCATCAACGCGATGGTGAAAGTCCGTTTGCAGGAAGAAGACTGCAAGCACGGCTATCTGCTGGATGGCTATCCGCGTACATTGGCGCAAGCACAGGCTCTGGATCAGATTGGTGAAAGTACGCATCGTGCAATACAAGCTGTCCTGGTTCTGAATGTGGATATGGAGGTCTTGAAAGATCGTATAGTCGGTCGGCGTATTTGTCCAAAGGACGGTTCCATATATCATGTGACGAATCAGCCGCCGAAGGTGGCGGGGGTTTGTGATCTGTGCGGGTCTTCGCTTTTGCAGCGGAAAGATGATACGGTTGAGAAATTGGCCAGCCGTATGCAGGAGTATGAGACATTGACGCGTCCCGTCATTGCTTATTATCGAAGAAAAGGTGTTGTTTTTGAGATTGACGCTTCACAAACCGCGGATGTGACGTTTGAGCAGATTCATACTGTTCTGCGTTCGTTTGCGTAAATGGTGTGAATGCGGGTACAATATACGTTGCGCTCGCATTCGGCGCTGTTTTTCATCAGATGAAATCAGACAGGATCGGACCGAGTTAGGCCCACGTTGCTGTTAACATCCATATGTATTGGGCATATGCATATTAACAGGCTTTGCGGCCGATGGGTTTCATCTTCAGATAACACGTGGGTATTTGTCCAGGAGGCAAACATGAAAGTAAGACCGTCAGTAAAACCGATTTGCGACAAGTGCAGAGTCATCAAGCGTAAGGGCGTGGTGATGGTGATCTGCCAGAACCCGAAGCATAAGCAGCGGCAGGGTTGATCAGGAAGAGGAGAGAAAAACACATATGGCACGTTTTGCAGGTGTGGATATTCCGGCAAACAAGAGGATTGAAGTCGCTTTGACTTATATTTATGGAATTGGTCTGTCAACGGCAAAGAAAATTCTTGCGGCTGTGAATGTCAGCGGAGATATTCGTACAAAAAATCTGAGTGAAGCGCAAGAGACAGCGATTCGTCAGGAAGTGGACAAAATCAAGACCGAAGGGGATTTGCGGCGTGAGACGGCGATGAACGTCAAGCGTCTGATGGAGATTGCCTGCTATCGCGGCATTCGTCATAGACGGGGATTGCCGGTTCGCGGGCAGCGTACAAAGACCAATGCGCGCACGCGGAAAGGACCGCGGCGTACGGTCGCAAATAAGAAGAAGTAACCGGAGGGCAAAGACATGGCAGATAAGACAAAGACTGTTGCTCGTAAGAAGAAGAACAGACGGAATGTTGCGCGTGGTGTTGCGCACATTCATTCGACATTTAACAATACGATCGTTACCATTGCGGATGAAGCGGGAAATGTTATTTCCTGGAGTTCCGCGGGTGCTCTAGGCTATAAGGGTTCGCGTAAATCGACGCCTTATGTTGCGCAGTTATGCGCGGAGGCGGCAGGTAAGGCGGCTGTGCAGCAGGGAATGAAGACCGTATCGGTTGACGTCAAAGGACCCGGTCCGGGTCGGGAGTCCGCGATTCGTGCATTGGCGGTTGCGGGTCTTTCCATTACGGCGATCAATGATGTAACTCCTATTCCGCATAATGGCTGCCGTCCTCCTAAGAGGCCGCGTGGATAAGCGGTAGAACGGGAGGACTGCATGCAGAAATTTGAACACGCTGATTTTGAAATTAAGGAATTTTCTGAAGAAGAGAATTATGGGAAGTTTGAATTTTCTCCGCTGGAGAGAGGGTTCGGCATCACCATCGGGAATGCATTGCGCAGAGTTCTGCTGTCATCTTTACCCGGGGCGGCGGTATATTCCATCAAGGTAGATGGCATATATCATGAGTTTACAAGTATTCCGGGTGTTCGGGAAGACGTGACGATGATTATTCTGAATCTCAAGAAGCTTATCATGAAGATTGAGGATGATGAAATCTATACGCTGCAGATTTCTGCCAAGGGACCTTGCACAGTGACGGCGGGAGATATCCTCTGTCCAGCGCAGGTTGAGATTTTGAATAAAGATCTGGAAATCGCACATCTGGAAAAAGATACGGTGTTTGAAATGGAGCTTCGTGCCAAGAATGGCCGGGGCTATGTGGGCAGTGATCTGAATAAACAGATCAATCAGGGCAGTTCACAGGGAATCGGCACGGTTTATACGGATTCCATTTATACGCCGGTCACAAAGGTTGCCTATCAGGTTGAGCCGACGCGTGTCGGGCAGGATTCAAAGTATGATAAGCTGATGATGGAAGTGTGGACAAATGGTTCCATTCATCCGCAGAAGGCACTGGCTATGGCGGCAAGAATTATGATGGATCATTTGGCGATCGTTGCCGGTATCAATGCGGATGCGCAGGATATGGAAAACGTCATCAAGGTGGACGGCATTGAGCGTACCAATAAAGGGCAGCAGATGATGATTGAGGATCTGGATCTTTCGGTTCGTTCATATAACTGTCTCAAGCGGGCCGGTATTCAGACGGTGGATGAGCTTACGCAAAAGACTGAGGATGAAATGATGCGTGTGCGCAACCTTGGTAAGAAATCCCTCAAAGAGGTGAAGGACAAGCTGATTGAATTGGGTTTCGGCTTCAGGTCCTATGAATAACGGGAGGAAATAAGGATGTGGAATCGTAGATTCGGCAGAACTGCGGATCATCGCAAGGCAATGTTGCGTAATCTGGCAACATCAATCATCATGTATGGCAAGGTTGAGACAACGTATGCCAAAGCAATGGATATGCGTTCTGTTGTGGATGAATTGGTGACTTTGGGTAAGAAAAATACGTTGGCTTCGCGGCGGCAGGCAGCGGCTTTTATTCGGGATGTTGTCGTGGATGAGAAAACACAGCAGACCGTGCTGCAGAAGCTGTTTTCCGATGTTGCGCCAAAATATGCAGATCGTCATGGCGGCTATACACGTGTCGTTAAGACGGGGGTTCGTCGTGGGGATGCAGCGCCCATGGCGACGATTGAGCTGATCTGACGTTTGCGGCAAATTCAGAAAGGAATTTCGTCAGCGTAAATTAAGGCGTTGATGCGATCTGGAAAAGCAGCCATTCAGAATATCACCTATAAAGGGAGGGTATTATGGAATGGCTTTTTATGTCGAACAAACACTTGAATCTATATGACTCCAGAGCAAGTCATTGGAAAACGCAGCGATCAAGGCAATGTGTTAAAGCACATCAACGTGCTGATTTATAGTACCGCTTTTTCAAGCTATAGCCGTATTTCAAAGAGCTTCTTTATTTTTTACCTGCATTTACAAATACTCTTTAATAATATATATTAAAAGCGTAAATGTAAAAATGGTGATAGAATGAACGCTTTAGAAAAATACTTTTTGGGAAATAACATTATTACGAACAAACAGGCGGAAGAGATAGGAATCAAAAGGCATATCTTGGCTTCACTTGCTCAAAAAGGCGAGCTGGAGAGGATAAAAAATGGCGTCTATAAGAAAAAAGATGCCGTAGATGATGAGTTTGCCGCAATATCGCTGAATAATGAGAAAGTGGTCTTTTCTTTCCATACAGCGTTGTATCTTCTTGGATTCAGCGACAGAACACCTAATGTTTTTCATATCAGTGTGCCGCAAGGATATAATGCAGGACATATCAAACGGAAAAATTCTAATATTAAGGTACATTATGTAAAGAAAGCTTTTTTTCATTTAGGAGTTATGAAAACAAAAACACCGCTTGGCTCATTTGTTAAATGCTATAACATGGAAAGATGTATCTGCGATATTGTTTCAAAACGGAAATCAATTGACAAACAGATATTTACCGATGCAATGACCGGATACTTTAAGAGCAAAGGTAAGAATATCAGAAGTCTTATTCAATATAGCAAGATTCTTAGCATTGAAGATGAAATCAGAAAATATATGGAGATTTTATAAAAGACAGGTTCGGAAAGTTTGAAAGATTCTTAGAAAGATTGTCAAAATCTGAGTATCAATTTATTTTTGTCATCAAAGGCGAGCTTCTTATAGCGTTTTCTTTTTTATGGCTTGCGCCCATGCTTTTGTTAAAATAAAGGTATGAAGCGCTATGGAAAGATATTGATTTGTCTTAGTGTATTAACGGGGTATGGATGCGGTTTGAAAGAGGATGGTTCAAAGGGTACGGCTGCCTCTTCCTTACCGGTACTTACAACAGTGGCGGAATATAGGCAGCGCATGGAAGAGCGTCCGGACTATCAAAGCGTGACGGCGGCATTTCGGCGTTCTTATACGATGGATTATGGGGAAAATCAGGTTTCGGGCATCTATGATCTGGATGGCGTCATGCAGGAAACAGATCTGCATAGTGAAAAGAAGCAGGGGCATTTGAAGCAATATATTCATTCGGGGGGGATTGAATCTTCATTGGATGGATATTATACGGATGGGCGGCTTTATAATACCTACAATCAGGTTCAATATTATGAGGACATGGATTTTCATGCTTTTGAAGAAAGTGCGCTTGTTCCTTTAAGTCCGATTGTGGTAAAAGATGAGCAGCTTGCTTCAATGGAAAAGGAAGATGAAAATACGTATGTTCTTCATCTTTCCAAAGCGGGGGCACAGGCCTTATTTACGGATGTTTATGATGTGTATGGTTTAAAAGAGTATGATGCATATGAGGTTGTAAGCGGCGTGATTACACAGGCCTTTGATGAAGCGGGGAATGTCATTCGGGAAGAGACGGATTTTGAAAGTACAGTTCAGGTCAATGCGTATACGGTTCGTGTCATGGCGCAGACACAGGTACATTGGACGGATTTTAATGCCACAACATTGACATTAAGTGATCAGCAGAAGGAACATGGTGCGGCTTATGTGAATTTTGCGGATATTGATACAAATGCCATCTCTTCGGAAACGATACCGGATGATGAGGCTGAGGCAACAATTGCAGGTACTTTTCGTAAGCGTCTGGTGAACCGTCTTTCTTATAAAAAAGAGAGTGAAGATATCTATACGACGAATTTTAATGAAAATGAATCGTATACGATTGATTTCGCGCATGATCAGTTTTTATATAAAAACCGAAGCAGTACGTATGTGTACAATTGGAAAGGGGATACGGGCGGTTTTGGTGCGGTTTGTAATTATGATTTTCATACCGATACGGCAACGGAAAATTGTGATGAATCGGTGCGGGAGATGATTCAAAACGTAAAGCAGTATTTTATGATGGAGTTATATTATTGCGGACTTTCGTTGGATGATTTACAAGATGAGACAAAATGATCCTGTGCAGGAGTAATGATTTTTGGAATTGAAACTTTTAGAAAAAAAGGCGCGTGAAGAAGCCATTCCCTTGATGCAGAAGGAGGGCATGGATTTTATATGTGCCTATCTGCAAGAGCATCCGGAAGTTTTACATATTCTGGAAGCGGGGACAGCCATCGGATGGTCGGCGATTTGCATGGCGAAGGTGCGCGAAAATATTTTGATTGATACATTGGAGATCAATAGAGATCGTTATGAGCAGGCGGTCTCTCATGTCAAAGAGGCCGGTATGGAGGATCGTATTTTTTGCCATCATGTAGATGCGCTGAATTATCGAACCGTCAAATATTATGATCTGTTTTTCATTGACGCGGCGAAGTCGCAATATCAAAGGATTGTGCGGCATTTTCTTTCATATGGATATATGGGCTCCATCTGGATTTTTGATAATCTGAACTTTCACGGCATGGTGGATAATCCCGCTCTATCAGAAAACCGCAGTACGAAGCAGATGGTACATAAAATCCATCAGTTTCGTACATGGCTAGCCGGAAGCGAAATGTTTTCCACAACCTTTTATCCGGAAGTCGGCGATGGTATTGCGATTGCCAAACAAATCTACAGTAACAATATAAAAGGTGTTTGAAAGATCAGTGCTTGGGTTTTGACAGCCTGTTTACTTTCCAGCAGAACCATAAAACAAATGCCGGGCCCGCGATAATCGCAAGCATTTTAAAGAGGTCGAGAGAAGGACGAACGGCGTAGCAATCGGAAGGATTGTTCGGGTTATAGGAAATAGTAATGGTTTCGCCTTCTTGAACTGTAGAGTCGCCATGCAAGGTGAGCCAACCTTGCACCGGCTGTCCATCGACGGTATAGGACAGGCATATTCTGCTTTCATATTCGATTGTATCGGACTTGTCGCCGCGCAGTTGGTAGTTTTCAACAGTGACGATGCGAGCTTCTGTTTTCGGATAGGTATAATAGGGAAATATTTTTTTAACGGATAATAAAATTGCAGAAGCGGCAATCGCGATCAGTATCAGGAAAAATAGAATGTTCAGAAGTTTTCCGATCTGTTTTTTCATAGTTGCTCCCCTCGATAAGGTATACATATATTTTATCGAAAGTGGATACATAGGTAAAATGCAATATGTCATTTCATATTTCATTGTTTTCATAAAAATGAAATATAGTCGTTTTCAGGCTCGGTTGCCTCTTCCAAAATGCATACGGGGGGGGGGTATAATTGCCGTGATTAAAGATCATCACATCTTTTTGATGACGTTTTAGCTGGGGGTAATACATGAGAAATCGGTGGAAGAAGTGGTGTGCAGTCGCAATGGCCATGATCTTAGGCATGCCGGGATATGGGCTGTCTTTGAAAGATATCATAACAAAAGCGGAAGATGAATCAATAACCGTTCATATAGAGAATGAAGAGCGCCATGTACAAACAGGAGAAACGGTCTCTTTACTGGATGGCGTCAGTGTGGAAGGATCAGGTGAAGAAAGCTATCGTGCTGTTGTAGGGGATGTACAGGAGCAGGACAGCGGTTTATCGCTTTATGAAGAAGGAATGGAAGAACTTGTTATTCCAGAGGATGCGGCAGGTAAAACCTATCGTGTACTTTATAAAGCACAAAGCAGTATGGACAATGAAGTATGGAATGATGTGGAGGGAAGTGAGAAAGAAGCACTGCTCATTGTAGAAGGAAGCAGTGAGAGTGAAGAAGGTACTATAACGGAAGAGAAGCAGGAAGAAACCGAAAAAGAAGAAGATGAAGAGACCGCTGAACCAAAGACGGTAACGATACAGGGAGAAGAAGAGAGAACGATCCTTGCCGAGAATGAATATGACT